>DVED01000108.1 GCA_015295945.1 Oscillatoriales cyanobacterium M59_W2019_021
CGATCGACGTGATAGGGGGTCAAACTGGCATCGGTGGCACTGGTGGGTAGCGCGATGCAACGATCGCCCACTCCAGAGGCGTAGAGGCGTTCGGCATCGTTGTCTAGACGGCAAATTCCTTTGACATAGCCGATATCGTGGCATAGGGCGGCGATCGTAAAGTGCAACCAATCTTCGGGTGTGACGCCACCTTCCAAACAATGTCGGCCGTGCAAAATTTCTTGCCCGACGAGGGTAACGCAAACGGTGTGTTCGACGTTGTGGTAGAGCGCGTCGCTGGTGGCAATTTGTTCGAGTGCCATGCGTCCCGCCCAAACGGCGATTTCGGGAAAGTGAGGTTTTTGACTACCGTAGGTGCGGCGGTAGTTTTCGTGTAAGCGTTCGGTGAATCGATCGACGATCAGTCGCGTGGAATTAAACATCGTGCAGCCCCTTCACTGAGTCAGTCTAGCTCGAGTGACCCGTCACTTTTATAAAGCCTTAATGAAAGTTTGGCACGAATTTTCTCAGAACGGAACCAGGAAAACCCAGCGAATTTAAAGCTTTGATAAAGTTTGAGGAGAGCCGTGACCCGGACGATCGTTTGACCGTATAAAATCTCAGAAAACCCCAGAAAATCTCAGGATATGGAGGGGGAGATGGATGGATCGATCGGACGTTTTCGCAAAAATTCGCTACAATTGCTTATCGCATTCTGTCACGATCTCAGCGCTCTCGGTGGGGCAGCCGATCAGCAATCCGAAGATCTAGGGGTAAAAACGCGAAATAAGAATAGGGGCGATTGCTCCTTGGGGATCGTTGTCCGTTGCCATTGACACGAAATTGAAATCGTGACAAATTCGCGACGAGACTAACGTTAAAATAAGAAAAACCACAGTTCAGCCAATCTATCGCCACCTCATGAACGGACGAGAAGCGTTAGAATTTATCGATAGATTAGTGTTCGATCGAACGGGAAAATACCTGAACGATCTCGAACGGGAAATTGTGGTGGGAACTTGGGATGGTAAAAAATATGAAGAGATTTACCCACTCAATCCTCAGTATTTAGAAAAAGATGTTGGATACAAGCTTTGGAAAAAAATATCGTTGGTTCTCGGTGAAAAAGTAACGAAGAAAAAAATAAAAGGCGCACTAGAACGAGCCTATCAACAATGGGAGATCGGGAGATCTCAGCTTTTGACAGCTACCCAATTACCCCCTCAAAAAAATCAGCGCATAGCCATTTTTTACGGAGAGTCGCCGCCGGATTGGCAGGTTGCCGAACGGTTATCTCAAGCGTTACAACAAGCCGGACATCTTATCGATTGTCAGGATGAAAAAAGGCTATCGATCGCCGAAGAGTTAAACCGCATCGAACGGCAACTCCAGCAATGCGATTGGCTGATTTTATTCCTCTCTCCCAAATCGGCAAATAGCGAGATGGCGATCGAGTTGCTGCGGCGAGTTAAGGAACTGCAAGAATCGCGTCTGAATCGCAAACCTCGACCGATCGCTATTCGCGTGAATTGTCCGCCCCATCTTCCCTTTAACTACGATTTACGGGAATATCTTTACGGGAGCTTTCAGTATGAGTTATACACCGAATCCGATCTAAAAAAATCGATAGACAATATTCTTAGTTTACTGGCACAAACTACTTTTAAGAAGCCATCGAGTCCTCCAGATGAAGGGGAGAATGTCATTCCCACTTTCTCGACGATCGACGCGCTACCGTTACCCGTTGCCGAACCGGAGTTACCCAGCGGACAAGTGCGATTGGCGTCGGCGTTTTATATCGAGCGATCGCCCCAGGAAGAACTCTGTTATAAAGAAATTGGGACTCCCGGTGCTTTAATTCGGATTAAAGCACCCCGACAAATGGGAAAAACATCCCTGATGGCGCGGATTCTTTACGTTGCTAAAGATTTAGGGTATCGCACCGTTCCGCTGAGTTTTCAGCACGCCGATGCTGCGGTTTTTACCAGTCTCGATCGGTTATTGAAATGGTTTTGTTCTAAAATTGCTCGAAAACTGCGGTTGAGCGATGGGATTGAAGCTCGGTGGAGCGACTATTTCGGGAGTAAGGATAACTGTACAGCTTATTTTGAAGATTGCTTGTTGTCCGATCCGGAAATGCCGTTAATGTTGGGATTGGATGAAGTCGATCGGGTATTTCAATACCCCAAAATTGCTGACGATTTTTTTAGTTTGCTTCGCGCTTGGTACGAAGAAGCTGGATACGGCGATACGAATAGTCAACTGTGGCAAAATTTGCGCTTGGTGGTGGTTCATTCGACGGAAGTTTACGTGCCGCTCAATGTCAATCAATCGCCTTTTAATGTGGGTTTGCCGATCGAATTACCGGAATTCACATCCGCTCAAGTGAGCGATTTGGCGCGGCGTCACGGATTGAATTGGCAAGACGATCGCGTCGAACCGTTAATAGCTTTGGTGGGGGGTCATCCGTATCTCGTTCGCTTGGCACTCTATCATCTCGCGCAGAACCAGTTAAGTTGGGAGGAGTTATTGACAACGGCGGCAACGGAAGCGGGTCTTTACGGCGATCATTTGCGTCGGCATTTGTGGAGTTTGCAAAAGCATCCCGAATTGGCGATGGCGTTTGCGAAAGTCGTCCAAAGTCAAGAGCCGATCGAGTTGGAATCGGCGATCGCCTTTAAGTTACATAGTATGGGATTGGTGCATTTACAGGGCAATTTAGTCGTTTCTCGGTTTGAATTATATCGCCAGTATTTTGGCGAACGTTTTTTGCAATAATAATTAATTTTAGCATACAAAACTATTATTGATCGACTTTTTTAAGCAGTAATTTGTAATTCTATTTTATTCACTTAGATTGTAGCAAATTGACCTCAACCCCTCATCCAATTTCTCACTATAAAGTTGGCGGACACCTGCCATTGGATTCGCCGAGTTATGTCGTCCGCCAAGCCGATCGTCAATTATACGAAGCTTTAAAATCGGGCGAATTTTGCTATGTTTTTAACTCCCGGCAGATGGGAAAAAGCAGTTTGCGAGTGCGTGCCATGCACCAACTGCAACAAGAGGGTTTTGCCTGTGCGGCGATCGATTTGACTAAAATTGGCAGTCACGATATTACCCCCGATCGTTGGTATGCGGGAATTATTCGGCGGTTGGCGACGAGTTTTCGCTTGCCGATCGATGTTAAAGATTGGTTGCGCGATCGCAAATATTTGTCTCCCGTTCAACGTCTCAGCGAGGCGATCAAACAGGTTTTACTCGAGTCGGTTCGGAAAAAAATTGCAATTTTTATCGATGAAATTGACAGCATTCTCGGATTGAATTTTCCGATGGATGATTTTTTTGCCTTCATTCGTTCCTGTCATGGCGACGATCGCCTCACTTTTGCGTTATTGGGAGTAACGACGCCGACGGATTTAATTCAAGATGCCAATAGTACCCCGTTTAATTTGGGTTTGGCGATCGAACTTCACGGGTTTCAACTGCACGAAGTTCGACCCTTAATTCAGGGTTTAGCGGGAGTTTGTCCCGATCCTGAAGGGACGATCGCGGCGATTTTAGATTGGACGGGAGGTCAACCCTTTTTAACGCAAAAAGTGTGTCAGGCGATCGTCCGAGACAGCGGGTATCGAACACTAACCGCACGTCAACTCACCCAAACCGATCCGAAAACGTTTATCGATCGCTACATCCGAGAAACGATTATTAAAAACTGGGAATCTCGGGACGAACCTCCCCATTTGAGAACCGTCCGAGATCGACTGCTGCATAGTGGTGATCGCACGCTGCCAACGCTCAAACTCTATCAAAGTATTTTACAAAATGGCGGTATCGAAATCAACGATAGTCCAGAACAAATCAGCCTGAGATTGTCTGGATTGGCGATCAAAAAAGACGATCTGCTTCAAGTTTTCAATCGAGTGTATGCCGAAGTTTTTAATTGGAAATGGTTGCGGAAGGCGATCGCAGACTTGCAGCCAGATTTTTTGCAGATTGTTGCCAACCAAATCGAATAATAGCACTTTTTCTTTGTTTGAACCCATCGATCATCAAGGATTTACACTGGCAGACGAACAGCAGTTTTATGAAAATGCGTCTCCGATCGAGATGATTTTAGAAAGCTTTCAATCATATCATAAAACGGCACGGGGACAGAGAGTCGCTGCGGCTTTGATGGCAGCCACTCGATCAGTTAACCAGGAAAATTTAGAATTAGATGAGATTTTACAACGGGTGATGTCGGCAGCTAAAAAATTAATGAATGCCGATCGCAGTACCCTATGGCTGATTGATCGTACCCAGCAGCAACTCTGGACGAAAGTTGCATTTTCTGATGGTACGTTTCATGACATTCGCATTCAAATTGGGGAGGGATTTGCGGGAACTGTCGCGTTAATGGGAGAACCGATTAACATCCCTTTCGATCTGTACGACGATCCGCGTTCGGACACTGCCAAAAAAACCGCTCGGCAAACGGGATATCGAACTTGTAGCTTGCTGTGTATGCCAGTTTGAAGTCCCGACGGCGAACCGCTCGGCGTGACGCAATTAGTGAATAAAAAACAGGCGAAATAGTTGGATGAAAAACCGAATCATTCCCCAGTTTTCAGTAACGGAAGTATTCCTGAAGATTGGCAAACAAGCTTTGATGAAAGCGATTGTAAGTATATGCAAATTTTCAACAATCAAGTCGGAGTTATCCTCCAAAATGCCGAATTGTTAGCCGCCGTTCAACGGCAGGAACAAAATTTGCGAGATTCCTTAAATCGATCGCCGATTGAAGGTTAACTATTCCTCGGGTTCAAAATCTTCTTTAGAGACTCCGCAAACCGGACAAACCCAGTCATCCGGGATGTCTTCAAAAGCGGTTCCCGGTGCAATGCCGCTATCGGGATCTCCGACTTCGGGATCGTAAACATAGCCGCAAACGGTGCAGATATACTTTTGCATTGTGAGTGATTCCTTATTGATAATTGGGATAAAACTGAATGGAAAATCGCCCTAAACTCGAACCATCTGAGCGACCGATTCCAATTTTTGACTGGCTTCGATAACCGCTTGCCGCGCCCAGCGATCAGCTTCTATAATATCGTCTAAGCTGGGATTTTGGCGGTTGTTAGCTTGATGGCGATCGCACGCCATTTCGATCACTTTAGGAATCTCTAAAAACTGAATCTTTTCTTCTAAAAATAGAGCTACGGCTTGTTCGTTTGCCGCATTCAAAACCGCTGTCATCGACCCCCCGGCACGTCCGGCAGCATAGGCTAAATCCATGCAGGGATACTTGTGTCGATCGGGTTCTCGGAAGGTTAAATCCCCCGCTTTGACTAAATCTAACGGCTTCCAATCTGTCGGCACGCGATCGGGCCAAGAAATGGCATACAACAGCGGCAAACGCATATCGGGCCAACCCAATTGCGCCAACACCGAGGTATCTTGTAGCTCGATTAACGAGTGGATGATGCTTTGTGGGTGGACGACAATATCGATATCGTCGTAGTCCATGCCAAATAAATAATGCGCCTCGATGACTTCCAAACCTTTATTCATCAAGGTTGCCGAATCGACAGTAATTTTTTTCCCCATCGACCAATTGGGATGGGTAATGGCATCGGCCACGGTGACTTCCGATAGCCGTTCCACGGGCCAATCCCGGAAGGCACCGCCGGATGCTGTCAGGATAATGCGCCGCAGTCCCCCCTCCGGAACCCCTTGCAAGCATTGAAAAATTGCCGAATGTTCCGAGTCGGCAGGAAGCAATTTCACCCCGTGTTTTTGCAAGAGGGGATTGACCACCGGACCGCCTGCAATCAGCGTTTCTTTGTTGGCTAAAGCGATATCTTTTCCCGCTTCGATCGCCGCAATGGTTGGCAATAATCCCGCGCAACCAACGATTCCCGTCACTACGGCTTCCGCATCGCCGTATCTCGCCACTTCGATAACTCCGGCATCCCCCGCGAGGATAATCGGTTGGGGATCGATATCGGCAATGGCACTTTTGAGTTCTGCTAATTTTTCTTCGTTGCAAATCGCGACGATTTCCGGTCGGAATTGGCGAATTTGTCGCGCCATTAATTCGACGTTATTGCCTGCTGCCAATCCCACCAATCGAAATCGATCGGGATACTGTTGCAGAATATCGAGGGTTTGCGTGCCGATCGATCCGGTCGATCCGAGGAGAGTAATCGCTTTCACGGGGATTTCTGATAGTTTTGCTACTTCCCCATTATCTCGGAGAAGTGACACGGAAGAATACAGAATTCAGAAGTGCGGGAGAAGACTCGCAAAGAATTTCAGTCCATTTTAATGGAGTTGAGCGATTAGCCTGGGGTTTAAACCCCAGGCGGGTGTTGCCACGGGTGCGAGATCTTCGTAAATGCGGGCAAGGGGAGACGCAGAGCCGTTTCATGTTCTGTAGGGGCAATAAGACCCGGCGATTGGAAATCGCGGCGACAGAATCACTCGTCCGCCGACGCGGACTCAATGAATTTTCAATCCGCGCAGGCGGATTTCGTTTTTGTAGATGCGGTTTTAACCGCCCAGTTCCAATAAGACCCGGTTCATTCAGATGTCGATAGTTTGTTAAGATATATGAAAGTCGATCGCTCAACGTATTCGCCGTGAACCGAGTATTATACGTCCGCCTCCCTTGCAACCCCATCTTTCCCATCGGTGTCGTCTACCTCGCCGACCACCTCCACAAGGTTTTTCCCGACATCGAACAGCGAATTTTCGACTTGGGAACCGTCCCGCCGTTGGATTTCCATCGCGCTCTCGATCGGTGTATCGACGAGTTTAAACCGACTCTGCTAGTCTTTTCCTGGCGGGATATCCAAATTTACGCCCCCGTCGGCGGACGCGGCGGCAACCCGTTGCAAAATGCCTTCGAGTTCTACTACGCCAAAAATCCCTTCATCAAATTGCGAGGGGCGGTGGGCGGATTGCGCTTAGCGGCATCGTACTATACAGAATTATGGCGCAATTTGGGACTGATTAAGCGCGGTTTGAAGCGGGCGCGGCAGTACCATCCCACCGCGCGAGCCGTCGTTGGCGGCGGTGCGGTGAGCGTGTTTTACGAGCAACTGGGGCGCAGTTTGCCTACCGGAACGGTGGTTTCCGTAGGCGAAGGCGAAGTGTTGCTGGAAAAGATCGTCCGCGACGAAGATCTCAGGACGGAACGCTGTTATATTGTCGGGGAAACCCAACCGCGCGATCGCCTGATTCACGAACCCCCCGCACCGTTGGAAAAAACCGCTTGCAATTACGATTATATCGATCGCATTTGGCCCGAATTCGAGTATTACCTCCAAGATCTCGATTTCTATGTCGGCGTGCAAACCAAACGCGGCTGTCCTCATAATTGTTGCTACTGCATTTATACCGTCATCGAAGGCAAGCAAGTCCGCATCAATCCCGCCGATGAAGTGGTAGCCGAAATGCAGCAATTGTACGATCGCGGCATTCGCAATTTCTGGTTTACCGACGCCCAATTTATCCCCGCACGGCGATTTATTAATGATGCGATCGAACTGTTGCAAAAAATCCTCGATGCCGGGATGGACGACATCCACTGGGCAGCCTACATTCGCGCCGACAACCTCACTCCCGAGTTGTGCGATTTGATGGTAAAAACCGGGATGAACTATTTCGAGATCGGCATTACCAGCGGATCGCAGGAATTAGTGCGGAAAATGCGGATGGGTTACAACTTGCGCGTGGTTTTGGAAAATTGCCGGGACTTAAAAGCGGCTGGATTCAACGATTTAGTGTCGGTGAACTACTCCTTTAACGTCATTGACGAAACCGAAGACACCATTCGCCAAACGATCGCCTACCACCGAGAATTAGAGCGCATTTTCGGCGCGGATAAAGTCGAACCCGCTATCTTCTTTATCGGCTTGCAACCCCACACCATCCTCGAAGAATACGCCTTCAAAAAGGAAATTCTCAAACCCGATTACGATCCCATGAGTTTGATGCCGTGGACGGCGCGCAAACTCCTCTGGAATCCCGAACCTTTCGGCTCGTTTTTTGGCGAAGTGTGCTTAGAAGCTTGGCAGCGCAATCCCAACGATTTCGGGCGAGAAGTGATGGCAATCTTAGAAGAACGGTTGGGTTGTGCGCCTTTAGAAGAAGCGCTCTCAGCACCGATCGAACCAAAAGAAACAACCCCAAAATTAGTCGGTAGTCGGTAGGGTGCGTTGAGGCACGAAACGCACCGTTGGAGTAAATAATTTCGGTAGAGCAATAACCCACCTGGGGTTTAAACCCCAGGCTAATAGCTAAACTCCATTAAAATGGACTGAAATACTTTCCGATCGAGACATGAAACATATTCTTGATTAGCGGCAAACACCCAATCTCAAACCCCAAACCCCAAACCTTAAATCGGCAAACGATCGATATCTTTATTCGAGCCAATCAACACGAACATCGAGCCCGGAGATAAGCGATATTGTGGCGGGGGATTGACAAGAAACTTTGCCTCTTGACTAACCGCTAATACTGTCACACCGTAACGCTTGCGCAGATCTAATTCTGCCAGGGTTCTGCCGATAAATTTATCAGGGACGATCGTTTCGACGATACTGTGTTCGGGATCGAGATCGAAGCGATCAAGAATTCGCGGTTTGGTGAGCGATCGAGCTAGAGAACAACCCATTTCCCACTCTGGAAACACGACATGATCCGCGCCCACTTTTTTCAACAATTTCATGTGAATTTCCGAAGAAGCTTTAGCGACAACGTGTTTGACACCGCCTTCCTTTAAATTCAGCGTCGTAGTAATACTTTGAGCGAGATAATTCCCAATAGCAACAATGACCGTATCGAATTCTAAAATACCTGCTTCTTTGAGAGCTAAAGGATCGGTCGTATCGACGCGAACGGCATGGGCAGCAATGCGATTGGCTAAGGCTTTGTTAACCTTATCTTCTTCCCAATCGACAGCAAGAACCTCGTGATTCAAGCTGTGTAACGTCGAACAAACGGCACTACCAAAACGTCCGAGTCCGATGACCGCAAATTGCTTATTTTCGGCACTGAGATTGTGAAAGAAATTGAGTTGAGCTAAGTTCACGCAAAAACTCCAGGTTTGTTAGTTGTTAGTTGTTGGTCATTTGGGGTTTGGGATTTGGGGTTGGGAAGTTGGTAGGGTGTGCCCCCGGAACGAAACGCACCATTACCCATTACCCATTACCCAACCAGCAAATCTTCTTGCGGGTAATCGACAGCACTAGGTTTCGGATCGCCAATCAACGCAGACATTAACATCAAAACGCTGACCCGACCGACATACATGACGGCAATAATGACTAGCTTCGCCCACACCGAAACTTGAGCCGTAATTCCCGTAGACAATCCCACGGTGGCAAACGCCGAAAAGACTTCAAAGACCACTTGAATAAAGTCTAATTTTGGATCGGTAATGGTAATCAGCATCGTGGCAATGACGATGGTTGCCATCGAACCCATGACGCACCCCACGGCTTTTAAAATCGTTTCGGTGGGGACTTGGCGTTGATATAAAAGGACTTCATCTCGTCCCCGGAGAACGGCGGTCGTGCAATTGGCTAAAACACGTACCGTTGTGGTTTTCAAACCCCCTCCGGTACTGCCGGGACTGGCACCAATTAACATTAAAGCCATGGTCGCAAAAAGGGCAGCATTGGTCATATGACCGATATCGATACTATTAAACCCAGCAGTTCGGGCGATCGTCGATTGGAACCACGCTGCCATGACTTTACCTCCGAAACCTAAAGGCGCGAGGGTTTCGGGGTTGTGGAGTTCGGTTAAGAAAAAGATGATCGTGCCGCCAATCAGTAAAAATAACGTGGTATTGGTCACCACTTTAAAGTGCAGGGAGAAACAAAACCGTTCCGATCGCTGAAATAAAAGATGCTTCAGCCAGTAGTAGGTTTCCATAATTACCTGATAGCCAATTCCTCCCAAAATCACTAACATAGGAATTGTAAAATTGACGAATGGAGAATCCACGTATTGAACCAGGCTGTCGGAAAATAGGGAAAATCCGGCGTTATTAAACGCACTGATACTGTGAAAGACCGCATTCCAAACGCCTAGCTGAAATCCGCGTTCGGGAACGAAAACTAGCATCAGTAAAAAAACGCCCGTAAGCTGGATTAAAACTGTAGTAGCGATAATCGATCGCACCAGTTGGACGACATTCGAGAGTCCGGTAGCATCGAGGGATTGTTGGACGGCGAGGCGGTACCGCAGTTTGAACCGTCCCCCCAGTAGTAATAACAGAAATGTGGTTGCCGTCATGTAACCCAAGCCGCCAACTTGGATTAAAACCACAACGATCAGTTGTCCCCAAAATGAATAGTGCGTGCCAGTATCGACAACCACTAAACCCGTAACGCAAACCGCAGAAGTGGACGTAAACAGGGCGGTTACTGGATTGTCCCAAGTGCCGTCCACCAAAGAGAACGGCATCATCAGTAACAGCGTCCCCACTAGAATCACGCCTAGAAAACCCAGGCAAATCGTGCGCGAGACAGTCATTTGACTTAAAACTTAAGAGTTGGGAGTCGAACCCCCTAATGGAAATGTTAGGCTAATTTGTGTCTGTTGCAACCTTGGGGCATTATGAGCGCGACGCTATCCGATCAAATTGGGGAATTCTACGATACTTCTAGCGGTCTGTGGGAACAGATGTGGGGGGAACACATGCACCACGGCTACTACGGTGCAGATGGAACCCGTCGTCCGGGACGCAAACAGGCGCAAATCGATTTAATCGAGGAATTGTTGAAATGGACGGCGGATTCCCTGGGGGTGGATTTATCCGGAGGATCGAACACCCGTCAATTTCTCGATGCGGGTTGCGGCATCGGTGGCAGTACCCTGTATTTGGCGCAGAAGTTTAAGATCAAAGGCATCGGCATTACTCTGAGTCCGGTACAGGCGGCTAGAGCGATCGATCGGTCTCGGGAAGCCAGAATCGATGGCGAAGTGGGTTTTCTGGTCGCCAACGCCCAAAAAGTGCCGTTTGCGGACGCATCCTTCGATTGGGTGTGGTCGCTCGAAAGTGGGGAGCATATGCCGGATAAGGAGGGGTTTCTGCGGGAGTGTCACCGGGTGCTGAAACCGGGGGGAACGTTGATGTTCGCTACTTGGTGTCACCGTCCGACGGAGGAACCTCTAGGGAGGCTTACGGAGTCCGAACAGAAGCTGTTACGAGAGATTTACCGAATTTATCATTTACCTTACGTCATTTCGCTACCGGAATACGAGGCGATCGCTACGCAACTCGAGTTTCAGAACATCCATACCGCCGATTGGTCGTCCGCCGTTGCGCCTTTTTGGGATGAAGTCCTCGAATCGGCATTCAATCCTGCCGCAATTTTAGGTCTCCTGATGGCGGGTTGGGGAACAATTCAAGGGGCAATGGCGATCGGTTTAATGCGCGATGGTTTCGCTCGAGGAACGATTCGCTATGGGGTATTGTGTGCGACCAAAAGTGGTCATTAGTCATTGGTCATTGGTCATTGGGATAAATAATAAGGACAAAAGACAAGTGACAAAGGACAAATTTATGAACGATAAAATGAAATGGACGATCGCCGGAATGGTGGGGGCAATCGCCTCGATCGGATGCAGTTTATCCGCTTCGGCAATGAGTTTTACCGAGTGGTGTACCAATTCCAATTTTAATTCTCCGGCGCGACATACCGTCGAGAAGTTGTTAGAAATTGCGGGGACGGAAGACTGTGCGGCAGCCGAAACCGAACTGTCGGCAATGACCGATCTCAATCTCAGTGCTAAGGAAATTTCCAATATCGAACCCTTAGCCGCACTCACGCATTTAGAACGGCTCGATCTCAGCATCAATCAAATTACCGATATCGCTCCCCTATCTTCTCTAACGCAGTTAAAACAACTGTATCTCAGCAAAAATAAAATTACCGATGTTTCCCCGCTGTCAGATTTAAATCTTATCAAACTCAATCTCGATGGCAACGAACTGGTTGATGTTGCTCCCATAGCTAAAATTGAAACTTTAAAAGATTTATCCCTGCGAGAAAATCAAATTGTCGATCTGAGTCCTTTAACCGCTTTAAATTCTCTGTCTACTCTGTTCGTCGATGGCAATCAAATTACCGACCTCCAACCCTTAACTGCCTTCGATACCTTAAGCGGTGCGGATCTCAGTAACAATCAAATTGCCGACTTGCGTCCTTTGGGTACAATGAAGCAGTTAGAGTGGATTGCTTTAAGTAACAATCAAATTGAAGATATAACTCCCCTAAAAGAGTTAACGGGATTGGTAGAACTTGACCTCAGTGGCAATCAAATTACCGATGTCAGCCCGATCGCCAATTTGACCAATATGAGCGAATTATTCCTCAACAACAATCAAATTGAAGATGTAACGCCGCTAGCATCCCTGACCGATTTGACGGCATTATTTTTAAGCGGTAACAAAATTACCGATATCAGTCCGTTAGCTTCTTTACCGCGTTTATCTCGATTGTTAGTGACTGATAATGCGATCGCCGATCGCACTTGTCCCTTTGAACCGCAGCGAATTTGTCAGTTTTAGCCAGGAGGTACGCAATTGATCGTCCGAATTATATTAGATCTGGGGACTGCCGATAACTAACTTTGCGATCTTTGTGTCTTCGTGGTTTGCAATCATGATTATGAGGAAAATCCAATGTCCAAGTCCAAAAAGAACAAAGGTAAATGGATTAAAGAAACCCTAGAACTCAGTGAAAATCACAATTGGAAAGGTACGCCGGGGACGCGAATTTTTGTTGCCGGACGGGGTGCACTGCGGTTCGACGTACCCCATGATTGGTATTTTGAACCCGACGAAAAATCCTTCCGGTTTCTCGACAAAAAACCACCCAATGATGACTGTCGCCTAGAAGCTTCGTTTAACCTACTTCCCCCTGCGAACTGGGCGGAATTTCCCCTCGTTCCCCTGCTGCGAAAAGTCGTCAAAGATGACGATCGAGAAGTGATCGAAACGGGAAAAATCGTACAACTCAAACGACAAACTGCTCGCTTGGTTTGGACAGAACTGAAGTTTATCGATCCCGAGGAAAAACGCGAGGCTTATTCGCGAATTTGTATTGGCTTGGGATCGGGCGTTCAATGTTTGATCACCTTCGATTATTGGGCAGACCAAGCAGAAAAATTAACGCCCGTTTGGGATACCGTGATGAATTCGGTTGTCCTGGGATTGTTCATTGCCGACCCGCGTACGGGATTTGCTTTGCCGGATTAGGATGAATATTACAGAAGTCAAATCTTTAATCCAAAAGGCTCTTCAAGAAACACCCGTTGGATACCAGCCGCAGGCAGAAGACACCAATCTCGAAAGCGATCTTTTGATGTTCTATTTGCTGCGGCAGAAATCCTGTAGCGATCGATTGCAAATGGCAGCATCGATGATTCGAGAATCGCGAGGACTATCTTTATACTGCCTTCGCCAACGATTTGGAAACCTCGATCGATCGCAGTTTGCTCGCCAGGTTGCGCGAGCTTGGCTACAGGAGGATTGTCCGGATAGATTTATTCCCACGGGAGATGAAATGACTTGGATTCAAGACTGCATTCCCCTAGCACGAACCCTACACGAAATTTTGGAAAACTCCGGCATTTCTTACTACATTACGGGTGGAGTTGCGGCGATAACCTATGGAGAACCGCGCACGACCAGAGATTTGGATTTAGTGCTATCTATTTCCCCAGCAGAGATCGATCGACTGGTGGCAGCTTTAGAAGCAGCAGAGTTTTACGTTTCTGGCGTGGAGGACGCAAAATCCGGTCGGATGCGAACGTTGAGTATTACCCACATGGTGTCTATTTCTCGGGCTGACTTGATAATAGCTGGAACGGAAGAACTCGATCGCTTACAATTCGATCGGCGGGTCGTCCTGTTTGTAGAAGGCGCTGGCAATCTCTACTTCACATCGAAAGAGGATGTCGTTCTCAACAAACTCAAGTGGCGGCAACGATCGCACTCGGACAAACAATGGCGCGACGTTCTCGGGGTTTTGAAGGTTGCGGGTGGCGATCTCGATGTGGAATACCTGAGAAAATGGGCAGATTGCCTGGGAATGACAGATGAGTTGTCTCGCGCGTTACGAGAAGCTGGACTGGGCAGTCGATAGGCTAAATTGGCTGGATCGATCGTTCTGAGATTCTAGTTAAACCCTGACAAATTGGAATTGCCCCGACAACATTTCGCGATCGCCTTCCGAGTACAATAATCGACAGTTCGATTCCGGAAGACGTGTCGCGATCGCGTCAGCAACTCTCTTAGAGAGTATCGCCCAAACCCGGAATTCTGGATTTCCTCACATTTATCTAAACCCTCATGTCTCATCCCCTCTACGTTGCTTTCATTTGGCACCAGCACCAACCTCTCTACAAAAGTCGGGCTGCGGGTGGCGAATATCGGATGCCTTGGGTGCGCCTCCACGGGACGAAAGATTACCTCGATTTAGTCCTGTTGCTAGAACGCTACCCGCAATTGCATCAAACGGTGAATTTAGTGCCGTCGCTAATTTTGCAACTGGAAGATTACATCGCCGGAAACGCGATCGATCCCTATCTCAAATTCGCCCTCACACCGATGGAAAAACTGACATCGGAGGATAAAAAATTCGCCCTCGAACACCTCTTCGACGCCAATCACCACACCCTCATCGATCCCCATCCCCGCTACCGCCAACTCTACGAACAGCGTCAGGAAAAAGGTCCGCTGTGGTGTTTGGATAACTGGGAAGACGAAGATTTCGGCGATTTAGCCGCTTGGCACAACTTGGTGTGGATCGATCCCCTGTTTTGGGACGATCCCGAGATTGCTGGGTGGCTGAAACAGGGACGGGGCTTCCGTTTGCGCGATCGCCAAGCGATCTGGGAAAAACAGCGAGAAATCCTAGCCCGCATCGTTCCCCAACACCGAAAAATGCAGGATGACGGGCAATTGGAAGTCACCACCACCCCCTACACCCACCCGATTTTACCCCTGCTTGCCGATACCGACTCCGGACGGGTTGCCCTCCCCAATGCCCCCTTCCCCGAACGCCGCTTTCAGTGGGCGCAAGATATTCCCCGCCACTTGCGGAAAGCGTGGACGATGTACCAACAACGCTTCGGACGCGATCCTCGGGGGTTGTGGCCCTCGGAACAGTCGGTGAGTCCGGCGATATTGCCCGATGTTGCCCGCCAGGGATTTCAATGGCTGTGTTCCGATGAGGCGGTGTTGGGGTGGACGCTGCACCACTTTTTCCACCGGGATGGGGCGGGGAACGTCCTGGAACCGGATTTGCTGTATCGTCCGTACCGTTTGGATACCCCTTACGGCAATTTGGCGATCGTTTTTCGCGATCACCGCTTGTCGGATTTAATTGGGTTTACCTACGGTTCCATGCCGCCGAAGAAAGCTGCCGCCGATTTGGTGGGGCATTTGGAAGCGATTTCTCGATCGCTCAAATACCGCCAAGGCACGGGCAGCACCACCTTAGACACCCCCTGGTTGGTGACGATTGCCCTAGATGGGGAAAATTGCTGGGAATTTTACCCAGAAGACGGCAAGCCTTTCTTAGAATCGCTGTACGGAATGCTGAGCGATCGATCGGATATCAAGTTGGTAACGGTTTCGGAATATCTCGATCGTTTCCCCCCAACGGCAACCCTCCCCGCCGACAAACTCCATAGCGGTTCCTGGGTAGACGGCAGCTTCAGCACTTGGATCGGCGATCCTGCCAAAAATCGGGCGTGGGACTTACTCGCCGAAGCTCGGCAAGTGATGGAAAATCACCCAGAAGCCACCGAAGAAACCAACCCGGAAGCCTGGGAAGCCCTCTATGCCGCTGAAGGTTCCGACTGGTTCTGGTGGTTCGGTGAGGGGCATTCCTCCAACCAGGATGCGATTTTTGATGCCCTCTTCCGGGAACACCTCACCGCCCTCTACCAAGCCCTAGGCGAACCCGTTCCCGAATCCATCTTACAGGAAGTGGAGGAACATACTCCCCAAGGCAGCCAAGTTCCCCTCAGTTTTATCCATCCCGTCATCGACGGCAGAGGCGACGAACAGGATTGGAACTTCGCCGGACGGTTGGAAGTCGGTGGGGCGCGAGGAACCATGCACCGCAGCAGTGCCATTCAACGGGTGTGGTACGGGTTGGATCACTTGAATTTCTACCTGCGATTGGACTTCAAAAGTGGCATTCGTCCGGGGAAAGATTGCCCGCCGCAGTTGAATTTGCTGTGGTACTATCCCGATCGCCCGATGCCCAATAGCCCGGTTCCTTTGAGCGAAGTTCCCGATGTTGCTCCCGCGAATTATTTATTCCACCACCACTTAGAAATTAACCTGTTAAGTCAGTCGGTATGGTTTCAAGAGGCGATCGACGGTTGGCAGTGGCACTCGCGCAATAGTCGCGCTCAAATTGCCCTGGATAAGTGTTTGGAAATCGCCATTCCTTGGGCGGATTTACCCACAGAACCGGATTGGATGTTACATCTGGCACTGGTGTTATCGGAGGACGATAAATTCTGCGATTCTGTTTTGGAAGAAGGCTTAGTGGCGATCGGGATGCCGTAAGATTACTCCCCAAAAAAACCCCGCCAAATGTTCCAGAGTCCATCCTTGAGGTGGGGCTCATCTCCTGGCAGGGCAAGTTTTAGGATTTCCTCTCTATCCATCTCTCTCCACCGTTCCGGGCTGATGGTTGCTGCATAAGTTTCGTAGAACAGCCGACGTTTCTCCTCTATGGTCAGAGGCGGTTCGCCAAAAGCATCTCGAAAGAAATCGTTGAGAGCAACTTGAGTGAGGGAGCGTTGGAGAGCGAGGGCAGCTTTTTTGCCGTTGGATGCAGCGTAGAGAATCAGCAGATTGAAATCGTCCAAGCTGATGGTTTTTGCTTTGGAAGCCCCCGAGATGTCCTCCCGCCCAACCGTCACCTCCAACTGGTAGGCTGTGAAGCCCAAGCCCTGTAGGACGTTCAGGGTTTTTCCACCCCTTGTGGTAAGCCGTGAAAGCCAGTTGCCTGCATATCCCACAACTTTGCTGTAGCCATCCACTTCCAGTCCATCAAAAAATCGGACAGTTTGATGCTCTGCTTTAAGAGTCATCAAGATCTCCTGGCAATTGTTGATATCAGTTATGCTTTTGAACGACTTCTATTGATAACTCTAAAACTTCTGCAATTTGCCGATCGCTTAATCCAAACTCTCGTAACTTTTTAATCTGTTCGATCTGATTTTCACTCAGAATTTCTTGCAGGTTAGAACGATCGTTCGGGTCTATATCTGAAGTATTGCTAGGTTGATCTGACCCCAGGTTGACACAGCCGATAATATGACTTTTGATATGGCTGTTAACACTTTTCTCACCAAACGAAATATTCAGATTGCCTTGGCGTTCCAGCACTGACTTGAGATTGCCCTTATCCACAGGTTCGTCAAAAATCTCAGATAAAAGCTGGAGAAGCTCGTACCCAATATCCTTGATATGACCTGCGCTACATCCATAAACTTCTGCCATCTCAGTATACTTGTAACGCTTCAGAGTTCCTTCAATGACTCCTCGCTGCAAATCATTGAGATTCTTACCTGTCTTAGTATATACAGCTTCATCCACAAACTGCAAAACTTCGCGAACGCCCATGATTAGCGGTATGAGAGGATATGAATGATTATAACCGTCTTAATCCGTCTCAGTCATTCTTTTTCCGTCTTTTAAACTAATTTAACAAAGATCCGTCTTTTTCCGCTTTTCAATTTTGGGCGATCGGTCTAGCATGAGGAAAATCGACGCACATAACGCAGATATTGTCGTTGAGCTTAAATTGTTAAGGCTCATAGTCAAGAAATTTGACACTCAACTATACAAGTATATTCAATGGTGACGGCAGAAAATGGCATCCGCAAATCCTTTTGAAAGTAATCAGAATATTACTTTAGAACGTAATAAAGTAATTACTCTAACTAAACGTACTGTACGTTTTTCCAGCAATATTTATCAAACCTGTAATATTACTGGCTTTACTGAAGGAGAAGTTGATATTGGGACAATTCCTTGGGGAATCATCATCTTAGTTTTGTTTGTATCCCCAATTATCGGCTTAGCAAATAGTAAAGTTGGTGGTTTTCTAATATTGGCTGCAATTGCTAGTGCGGTCTGGAATTTTATAAAGCCCAAACATTATGGTTTACTTTTCATTCTTAACTCAGGAGACAAAAAACTATTTGTTACAACTGACAAACCAGGTCTAAGAAAAGTTATTGAAGGCATTTTGAGCTTAATCGAGAGTGAAAAAGATAGAGCTTACGAAATTTCTATAAACAAAAGTCAGGTTAATGGTAACTTTATACAAGGAGATGCAAGAGGTCATGTTCTTTATCGCTCTGATAGTTAGGTTAGGTTGAATTAAAGATTATTTGATTCAGGAGAAAATCTAAAATGGAAGGAAGATCTGCAAACTTCAAGAACAGCAATTTCACAGGTAACCTTATTCAAGGAGATGCTCATAGAAATGTAGAAGCGAATATTAAATCCGACTTGGGTAATCAATTTATATCAGAAAACTACAATCAAGACTTACGTGGAGCCAATATTGCTAATAATGCCAGTAAAGTTGCAGATAATGCACGGCAGCAGGCAAATCAATATAACCAAGTATCCGAACAAAAACAAACTCTAGCAAAAGCTGCTGCTGAGATTCAAGAACTGCTGAAACAGTTGCAGCAAAGCAATCCCACTGCTACGGATGCTGAAAAAGTTGCTTATGTGAATGATGAGACGACTCCCAGTTTTAAGCGTCGTGTGGTGAGTGCATTGCAAGCTGGAGGTGAAGTTGCGATCGAGGAGTTCTTAGATAATCCCTATGTCAATGTGGGAAAAGCAATCGTTAAAGGCTGGATAAAACCAGAATAGCTTTTAGGAAACTATGGGCGATCGCAATTTTAACGATCGAGGATATGCCCAAGCTACCAACATCACCCAAAAAACGTTCGCGAAGCGACTCCAGGGGAGTATCGCCCTCTCGCCCAATTTTCTCCGAACAACTGCGAATACAACTCGGGTTAGATCGAATCGATCGTTAACTGTTTCCAGAGCTATTTACCACAGCAATTAAGATAGCCTTCCCGATCGGCAGCCAATTCCCAACGCGCCCAAACGGCTGAAGCCTCAAGCCAATGGGATAGAATAACATAAGGTTCTGCTCGGGAAAAATTGCCTGGGACCAGACCTGGCTCCGAGTTGCTGCGCCCCAGGAAAACGCTGATGAATGACGCCACGTTAGAAACCGCCAAACGCTTAAAGCAAGACCTGATCGACTATATTTTCGATGCGGAAGGCGAGCTAGCGGTGGCATTGGAAACCTACAGCGCCACTCCCGGCAACAGTCAGGAGTTCGATATTGATCGCCGCCACCTGACCCTTGACTCCTTTGCCATCGAAGGAACCGCCGCAGATCGCCGTCCGATCGACTGGTTTCTGGACGATCGCCCGGATTTGTCCCCCGACGAACGCCGCCTTCTAGAACGCTGGCAAGATAGTTTCATGGGGTTGTTTGAAGTCAAAGCCACCGATGGCGACACCCTAGAACTGATGAATTGGATCAGTGCCAAACACTACCCCGTCGTACCCTTCGATCGCGAAAAAACAGCGCGGTTGCAGCCGGGGGATATCCTCCTCACCCGCATTGCACCGCTAACGGACGATGTGTGGATGCTGTTTGGCAGTTACGCCTATCTCGGCAAATTAGGCAAACCCAAACTCGCCGTCGCCGTCGGTAATTTTAAAGAGAACTACGCCAGCGCACTGTATGCGGATGCGCCGGAATTATTGGAACTGGCGTGGGAGTCGGTGGCAGAATACCATCGAGAATTTGTCGAATTTTTCGGGAGCGATCGCATTACCCTCCCCGGTAAGGAACTCAGCGACCAAATCGGCGAACTCCAACAACGCATGACCGATCGACGATTGAGTGCAGCCGGGATCGACCCCACCCAATCCCTGTCAGAGATGGCACGGGAGGCGGGGGTGGAAGAAGAAGAACTGGTGGCGGCTGCCTCGGAAAGCGGTGCGGATGCCTCGGAAGTAACGCGCTTATTAAAAGGAGATGCGAAGATGGTTCGCCCGAAAATCGAGCTACCGGACAACATCAAGCGATCGCCCTCCGTAACCGTCTTTTCCCACCCTCGCTGGGGTCAAACCTTTCTACCCAACTACAGCCAATGGGAACGGGTAGCCGCCTCGGCAGAAGAAACCGCACAGACCGAAGCTGCCGCCATCTTGCGCCAGTATATCGACGATCCCTCGGTAAATTATTGGGTGTGGCAGCAAATCGCGCGGGAACATCCCGCCGCACTGGAATCGAGCTTGCAAACTGCACTGTCGCGTCCGGATTTTCGCTGGGAACGAGACGCTGCCGAGTGGCTCAACGAAATCGATCGTCCCGAACAACCCAAACTCCCGGAAACGGCGAGCATTCCCCAACACCTTCAAGACTTATTTGAAGCGGCACTGGCACAGGTGAACTCGTCGAAATCGAAGAAGAAGAAAGCTAAGAGTTCTAAGGGGTTTTAGGATGGTGACTCTATCTGATACCAAAAACCTCCTGGCAGAAACGATCGCCCGTTACGGTTCGCGGGTGGATTATCTGGCGATTCGGTTAGAAGAATCCGAGGGAACGAGCATCTTTTTGCGATCGCAGAAGGTGGAAACTCTCAGCGAGGAAGTCTCCATCGGCGGGCAGGTGCGGGCGTGTTACAAAGGTGGTTGGGGGTTTGCCAGTTTTAACCGCTTGGATAAGCTGGTGCAGAAAGTGGAAGAAGCGATCGCGGCGGCACGGTTGCTGGGAACCGAAGAAACTTTCCTCGCTCCCATCCCTATTATCCGAGAAACCTGTCAGCTACCGCTCACCGGAACCGACCCCCGCCAAATTCCCCTCGCCCAAAAAAAGGAACTGTGCGATCGCTACACCGACATCCTCCGCAGCGTAGACGGACGCATCACCACCACCTCCGTCCGCTACGGCGACTGCGCCCAGCGGGTCATTATCGCCACCTCCGAAGGCACGTTCCTAGAGCAATCTTGGGTGGATATGGAAATGCGCTTTGCCGCCACTGCCCGGAATGGGGAAACCGTGCAAACCGGACGGGAAACCACCGGATCGCGCAAGGCTTACGAAGATTTGCTCGATTTGGACGACCAAGTGCGATCGGCAGCGCAACGGGCTGTTAGCGCCCTCTCCCTGTCCCCGGTCAAGGGCAATACCTATACCGTCGTCATCGATCCCATTCTCGCCGGATTGTTCGTTCACGAGGCGTTCGGACACCTCTCCGAAGCCGATATGGCATACGAAAATCCCGACTTGCTGGAAGTGATGACCTTGGGACGGCGGTTTGGCAGTCCCCAGTTGCAGATTTTCGACGGGGCAGCCCCTCCGGGACATCGCGGCAGCTATTTCTACGACGACGAAGGGACGCCTGCTACCACGACGCAGTTAATCCAAGATGGGGTGTTGGTAGGGCGGTTACACTCGCGGGAGACGGCGGGAAAGTTAGACGAAACGCCCACGGGAAACGCGCGGTGTTTGAGCTATCATTATTCTCCGATCGTCCGGATGACGAATACCTGGATCGAACGGGGAACGACGCCTGTAGAACAGTTATTAGAAGATATCCAAGAAGGGGTGTACGCTCGCAATTGGTTGGGCGGCATGACCAACGGCGAAATGTTTACCTTCAGTGCTGGTGAAGCTTGGATAATCCGCAAGGGAAAACTCGCCGAACCCGTCCGCGATGTTACCTTATCGGGGAATGTGTTTAGTACCTTAGCCGATATCGAGGCGATCGGGAACGATTTTTACTGGGACGAGTCTGGCGGTTGTGGGAAGGGGGGACAGAATGGGTTGCCCGTCGGTTGCGGCAGTCCCAGCCTGCGAATTCGCAACGTCGTTGTCGGCGGGGAAACTCGATCGAGCTAAACGGAACATCAGTCGTCGATCGCTATAAATCGCTATAAATAGAGAAATCCCCCACTCGAGCTAGCAGAATGGAGGAGGTTTTGATTAAGGCTTATGTCTGTTCCTGTAGAATACTGTTTTTGCAATTCCCAAAACTTCACCCATTGGGAGGAATTTAGCCTCATCCTTTGGGTTCACCCGATCGGGTGAGGGCAGTTTTTTCTAACTCGACGACCACCCGCTCCAACTCGTCTACCAGAGGATGGGGCTCTCCTTGGCGAAAAACATCGACAATAGCTCGATAGTATCAGAGACTCCCCTCTTTCTGGTCGCTAAATCGCTCCCACAGGGATTCTCCGACCAATTGGTAATCTTTGAGGATCGATTCCTTTCCGAACTTGGTCAGCGTGTAGTTCGGCAGCAAAGGTTAGGGCTTCGGTAAAGCGATCGGAAAGTTGCATGGCAATTGATGTCCGATGGGTAGAGGTTGCTTGTAGTGTATCCGGCGATTTCTGGATATAAAGCGCTCTTTGTTACAGATCCTTCGGAATGGCGACCCGACGCTGGATCGCCCCCGAAAAATTCAATTTCCTATCACAAAATGGGCGATCTTAGATATCTTTGTTACATTTTTTCAAGACAGAGCGATTTATACTGAAATGTAATGCGAGTAGGGAGGGCAAGTCCCATGGGTCTGATTCGTCAAGTTGAAATTCGATCATTAGATTCGTTCCAAGGCGGGATGGTTGAATTCTACACCCCCCAATCCAGCCATGAAACCATGTTGGTGCAAATCGCACCCCATACCCTCGACGACTTATTCGTGCATCATTTCCAAACCGACCAACTGTTAGTCGTACGCGGCAGTTTCGTTTTGGTTATCTTGCAAAATCGCCAATATCACTACATCCCCCTCGGTCAATACCGTCCTCAGGTTGTCAAAATTCCCCCTGGCGTTCCTCACGGTGCCATCAACTTCAATTCGGAACCCTGCGTTCTCGTGAATGCCGTTCTCCGCCACGGCAAACCCCACGAACGAGACTACCGTCCCCTCAAGAAACCATTTCCCTTCGATATTGATGCCGCGAAAAGCGCTTTAGAGCAACTCCACTTATCTACGTATCGATAGCAGACCGCTCCTTTTTGAGTTGGATTCTGCATATTTATAATAAGGCTCAAACAAGCAACTTCCGGAATTCAAGGTCTTGTCACTCCTTGAGGGGTTTCAGGTTAAACCCGACACCGTTGCTTCCGTATAAATACTTAAAAAATACGTATTTATACGGAATTAACGTCAATACAAAGTCAATGGATTCCGCATTTTAAGGGTTTTTGGGTAAACTCCAGGCTTTTTTTTTGTCGCTAATTTTAAAGATTTGAATAATTAGAATGAGTTGAGTTGACAACGGTTGACGCTGCTATTTTCCGAAGCTAGATTGTTAGTAACGAAAGCTCAAAACCAGAACAACCACTCGAGTTCAAAAGGCTCGACGCTATCTCTGATGTAGAGATATTGTAGTTTCTCGACTCCTACCCAACATACACTTATGATTTCCCAGTTTTCAACGATCGTTGCCGTCCGCGAGCAAGTTTCTTCAGATTTAGCGGACGAATCAGTTATTTTAAATCTTAAATCTGGTGTGTACTATGGCTTAAATGCAGTCGGAGCTTGGATTTGGAGCCAAATTCAACAGCCGATCGCGGTCAGTTCCTTACAAGAAATTCTCCTCGATAAATACGACGTAGATCCCAAAGCGTGCGAGCAAGACCTCTTCGCATTATTGCAAGATTTAATGACCGCTCAATTAATCGAGGTTGAGAATGAGGCGGCTGTTTGAGCGAATTCGCCAAAAATATTGCGATCGTAAACTTCTTCTCGAAATCTTTATTTTTCTCAACTTAGTTCGATTGGGATTGCGTTGTCTTCCTTTTCCAACTTTACAAAAACTCCTGGAAAAAGCCAGCCGATTTTCTCCAAAAACTTCAGAGCGATTGTCCGTTGGCAAAATTGTTTGGGCAGTTGAAACCAGCAGTCGCTATATGCCGGGTGGCATTAAGTGTCTCGCTCGTGCTTTAACCACTCAAACTCTGATGAAACAACACAGTCATGTCGGCGAACTTCGCATTGGCGTTGCCAAAGGAGAAACTGGAGAATTAGAAGCTCACGCTTGGGTCGAACATCGAGGCAGAATCGTTATCGGTTACCTCAATGACCTAGCACGTTACATCCCCATGTCATCTTTTCAAGGAAGCAGATCGTGAGCGGCATTGTTGGTATCTTTTATCTTGACGATCGCAGCGTCGAATCGAAACAACTCGAAAGCATGGTCGATCGGATCGCTCATCGCGGACCTGATGGCTCGAATCTGTGGCTCGAAGGCTCCGTTGGCTTCGGTCATCGGATGCTGTGGACGACCCCCGAATCGCTATTGGAAACCCTACCTTTAGCCAATGCAACGGGTGATATCGTTCTCACTGCCGATGCTCGCATCGACAATCGCGACGAGTTAATTCAAAAACTAGATCTGAGCGATCGACCTGCCGAAAAGATTACCGACTGCCAACTCATTCTATCTGCCTACGAAAAGTGGGGCAAAGATTGCCCGCAATATCTCTTAGGAGACTTTGCCTTTGCCATTTGGGACGGACGTCAGCAGCGTTTATTCTGCGCGAGAGACCATATAGGCGTTAAACCATTTTATTACTGCTATCAACCCGGCAAGAGGTTTTTCTTTGCCTCGGAAATCAAAGCACTGCTGAGTTTGCCGGAAATTCCCCGCCGAATTAACGAAGTTCGCATCGCCGATTATCTTTATCCGATGTTGGAGGATAAAGCGATTACATCTTACCAGGGGATTTTCAGATTACCCCCCGCTCAAACCTTAACCGTCAGCGTCCGAGACGACATCAAACTGCAAACCTATTGGTCGCTCGACCCTTCTCGCGAGTTAATTCTCGGTTCCGATGAAGAGTATGCCGAAGCCTTTCGCGAGATTTTTACCGAAGCGGTACGCTGTCGTTTGCGGAGTGCTTTTCCCGTCGGTTCCCACCTCAGTGGTGGACTCGACTCGTCTTCTGTAAGTTGCGTGGCACGCAATCTACTCCAAGAAAAAGATGTTACGTTGCATACCTTTTCCAATATTTTTGACGAGGTTCCCGAATGTGACGAGCGAACCTATATCGAACCTATCTTAGAGCAGGGGGGTTTTATTCCTCACTACCAACATCCCGATCGAGTCGGTCCCTTGACGGAATGGGAACATTTTTTTGAGTGCCAAGACGAATCCTTTATCGGTCCGAGTTGCTACCTCCCTTGGATTCTCAATCGTGCCGCACAACAAGCGGGAGTGCGCGTAGTGCTAGATGGTTGCGATGGCGATACGACCGTTTGTCACGGCGATGCTTATTTTGCGGAATTGGCACGTCGGGAAGAATGGGAAAAGTTTTTAGTTGAAGCTAAAGCTGTTTCTCAAAATTTTAAAGGAACGCCGTTAGGATTTCTCTATCAATATGGAATTCCCTATCTAGAAGAACTGGCGAAGCAGTGGCAATGGGTCGTGTTTGCTAAAAATGCCCGAGAAATCCGCAAGTATTTCAAGATTTCTTACAAACAACTCTTTCTCCAACACGGTCTCAAACCGATCGTTCCTGAATTTTGCCGATCGCTCTGGAAAAAGTTGCGGGGACAATCCGAACCCGTCAAGAAGGCAACGTCCGTTATCAATCCTCGTTTCGCTGAAAAGATGGGAATGAGTTACCGCCTAGAATCCTTTGGTGGAATTCCCAAACCTCCTGTAACAGTGCGAGATTTTCATTGGCGCAAACTGACGTCTGGTGTTTTCCCCTTTGTTCTCGAATTATCCGATCTCGGTGCGGCTGCCTTCTCGATCGAAGCTCGCCATCCTTTTATGGACAAACGACTGATTGAATTTTGTTTGGCTGTTCCTGCCGAGCAAAAGTTGAATCAAGGATGGTCTCGGTTAATTTTACGCCGAGCGATGGAAGGGATTCTTCCCAAGCCAGTGCAATGGAGAGGGGGGAAAACAGACATGGCTCCCAATTTTATCCATGGGTTATTGAAACACAATCGGGATCTGATTGATGAAGTTGTGCGTCAACATTCTGAAGATGTGACTGAGTATATCGATTTAAATTTGGTTCGCCAATGTAGAGATTTAGTCTTTCGATCGGCGATCGTTCAAGAAAGTAACATAGTTTATCTTTGGCAATACGTTTCGTTAGCTTTGTGGTGTCGCGCTCAACAAGTTAAATAACCATCGAATACAAACTTAAAAGAGCAATACCTCATAATCTTGAAAACTGCTATAAGAACGAAATTCGTTCTTAATCAATTTGAATTTTTTTTCGATCAAGAGCTTGATATAATTTCTTAAACTTTCTATTTTTTTATTTAAATAGTCGTTTACATTTACTTTAAAAACGTCAATTTTTATGCTTAGTTTCATATCAGTAACTTTATGAAATAACTATTGACGATTGCCAGAAATCGAGGCTACATTAATAGATGTAAGCGCAGTAATGCAACCTAATTCCCTAGGAGATTTAAAATATGAAATCCACTTACAATGCTCCCAAGCTGATCCAACACGGAAATTTGGAAGAAATTACCCAAGCTGTGGGAAGTTTGAAATTTAGCGACACAATTTACCTCAACGACCAAGCTCTTGCGGCTTCTCACGGTTCTCAAGACGCTCACGTCGTTCCTTGCTCTGGCTCTACTTGCACCAGCGATCAAGGAGTCAACTCCCCTCAATAATATTTGAGACTATGAGTTGCAGCCATTTAGCTGTACTCATTGATTGGTATTACATCATTAATATTAGGCTCGATCGAAATCTGAATTAATTTAAGTCTATTCTTAAATTCTCACATTTCAAGAATCGAGCCTAATCTCAATATTTTCATAAAGGAAAAGCAGAATGTATAATTACAAAGCCTATAACTTATCTATTAAATCAGATTTTTATTTTCCCGAACTTCTCGATATAGAAAATTCAGCAAGCTCAGATATAGAAATTCGGATTAGTTTCCTGTCAATTTCTAATTCAGAAATCGACAATCATCCTACCTCATTTTTAGGAAAAGTTGACGGTGCGGGTTTGTTTTTAATCCGGAACGGTAATGAAATTATTGTCGATCCCGAACCTGGAGTTGAAGAAGCATTAATTCGTCCTTTACTTCTCGGACCGATTATGTGCATTTTGCTGCGGCAAAGAGGAATGCTCGTTTTGCATGGTAGCAGCGTCGTGATTGGAGATGAGGCGATCGCTTTTATCGGTCATTCTGGATGGGGAAAATCAACCCTTGCTGATTCGTTTCATGCCAAAGGTTATCCTCTCTTAACTGACGATGTAATGGCGCTGCGAATGGATAGAACGCAACCTATTGTTTTCCCTAGTTTTCCACAAGTGAAGCTGTGGCCCGATGCCGCAAAATCGATTGGGCACGATCCTTCTCAATTACCCTTCCTCAACTCGCAGTCGGAAAAACTCGCTCACAAACTGACAAATGGTTTTGTCCGAGACGCTCTGCCTTTAAAACGCTTGTACGTTTTGGGAGTGGGAACTCACCACGAAATTATTTCTTTACAACCCCAACAAGCTTTTGTCGAACTCGTTCGTCATTCTAGAACCATTACATTACTCAATGATTCGCTCTTCCTCGGCAACCATCTTCAGCATTGCACGAAACTCATCGAGCAAGTCCCCATTGCCCTCCTGAATCGATGTAAATCTTTAGCCGCTATCCCCGAACTGATCGAGTTAATCGAAAATGATATCGCCACTCTCAATTCTCAAATTTGGGAAAACCAGAGAAATGATTCTTATTCGCTTTGCTCGGCTTAATAAATTATTGTATTTCCAGATTTTTGGCATATTAGATTGAATGAGAATTGTTCTTAGATGCCAATTTTGAACGTAACTCATCGACGATTTTTCGATGTTGAGGATAGATAAAGTGGGTTCATCCTTCCAGACTAAATTACACAAAGCGATCGCTCAACTCTCCTACTTCCCGCAAACTTTGCGGCTCTTGTGGTCGGCTGCTCGAAATTGGACGATCGCTTGGGCAATTCTACTGGTAATTCAGGGGTTAATTCCCGTTGCCATTGTTTATCTCACTCGTCAAGTTGTTAATAGCTTGGTGGCAGTTACGGGTGCGGGTTTAGCGTGGGAAAGCCTCCAGCAAATTCTATTCCCAACGGCATTGCTTGTAGGTGTTTTGTTACTCACTAGTAGTTTGAGCAGCGCGATCGAATGGGTGCGTACTGCTCAAGCTGAATATGTCGAGGATTATATCAATACTGCTATCAATCAAAAGTCGATCGAGGTCGATTTATCGGTTTACGAATCTTCCGAATATTACGATTATTTAAACCGCGCTCTCAGCAACGCCAGCAGTAGCTCTCTAGCTCTCCTGGAAAATACGGGAAGTCTGTTTCAAAACAGTATTACTTTATTTTCGATGGCAGCAGTGTTAATTCCTTATGGGTTATGGCTGCCAGCCGTTCTGGTCGTGAGTGCTTTTCCCGCATTTTATATGGTGTCGTACTTCAATCGCCGCTATCACCACTGGTGGCAGAAAAGTACGACCGATCGACGACGGTTGCAATACTATCAAATGCTGATGACGAATAATCAAGTCGCATCGGAATTGCGACTGTTTAACTTAGGATCGTCATTTCAAGCAACCTATCGACAGTTGCGCCGCCAACTCAGAGCCGAGCGATTAAAACTTATTGCCATTCAAAGTTTGGGTAGCTTGTTAGCCAGCATCACCGGATTGATAATGGTTGGTTTGGCAATGGCTTGGACGGTGCGACAAGTGTTGCAAGGACAGATGACCCTAGGCGATTTAGCCCTCTTTTTCCAGGCTTTCAATCAGGGGCAAAATTTACTGCGATCGCTCCTGGGCAGCTTGGGAAAAATTTATCGCAACAGCTTATTTGTTAGCAATCTCTTCGCCTTTTTACGCCTAGAACCTCAAATCGTAGATCCGCCGCAACCGCAACCCACTCCGGCAAAAATTCAGCAGGGAATCTGCTTCCGGAACGTCTCCTTTGCGTATCCCAATAGCGATCGCCACGTTCTCAAAGATTTTAACCTCACTATCCCCGCTGGGAAAATCGTTGCCATTGTCGGCGATAACGGCGCGGGCAAAAGTACCCTCGTCAAACTCCTCTGTCGCTTTTACGATCCGTCTTCCGGCAAAATCGAACTCGATGGTATCAACCTGCGCGACTTTGCTGTCGAAAAACTCCGACGCCTGATTACCGTTCTCTTCCAATTCCCCATCACCTACCAACTCACTGCCGCTGAGAATATCGCTTTGGGCGACCTATCTGCCAATCCCAGCACCGACAACATCGAAATGGCAGCTAAGGGTGCTGGAGCGCACGAAATTATCGATCGCTTGCCCAAAAAATACGACGCTCTCCTCGGTAAATACTTCCCGGGCGGAACGGATCTCAGCGGGGGAGAATGGCAGCGCATCGCCCTCGCTCGTGCCTTTTTGCGCCGCGCCCAAATGATTATTCTCGACGAACCCACCAGTGCCATGGACCCCTGGGCGGAATTCGATTGGTTGGAACGATTCCGCACCCTCGCTAACGGTCGCACTGCCGTTGTCATTACCCACCGCTTTACCCTCGCTATGCGTGCCGACATCATCCACGTTATGCGCTTCGGGGAAATTGTCGAATCGGGAACCCACAACGAACTCATCGCTCGCGGTGGTTTCTACGCTCAATCCTGGAAAACCCAAATGGAAGCCACCCAAGACTCGGCTCTCGAAAACGCTCTCGTTTGAGCCAACTTAAGCGAATTGACACGATCTTGTATCCCTCATCTGGAGTTTCCCGCTCATGTCTACTACACTTGTCCGCCATCTTTTGCGTTTGGTATTGGCAAATCCCCATACCGATGAGTTGGAGTCCGCCCGACTGGACTTGAAGTCAGCCACTCAATCCCAGTGGCAGCAAGCTTTAGAAACCCTGGCATTACATCGATTGCTGCCCCTCGTGGCTTATTCTTTAGAAAAGCGCGGTTTTACCGACCCGATTCCCCCTGCCGTGCTAGAGGGACTGCAAGCCTCGTACCGCCAAACCCTCGCCCAAAATACGATTTTTCTGCTATCCCTCGCGGGCATCTTACGAGCCATGGAGGCGCGAAAGTTGCATCCCGTTTTGTGGAAAGGCATCGTCTTAGCCGACAGTTTCTACCCGGATTTGGGAACTCGCCCCATGACCGATATCGATTTTTCGATTCCAGGGGATGAGCTAGAGGAAGCCATTGCGGCGTTTGCATCGCTGGGATTCGTCAAGCGAGACCACATGACGACTGAGGATGCCATTTACGTTGCCAATGCGATGGGCGTTTATTGCGACGTTCACCATCGCGTGCGGTTGTTTGAGGGTAAGGAGTCGATGAATTTGACGGTTGACGTGCCGCCCCAACAACTCCAAGTCCCGACGTTCAGGATTTTAGAACCGAATGCCATGTTGGTACACTTGGTATTTCACCTCAACGGACATCTCAACGAAACCGGTCTGATGCTGTCTTGGATTCTCGATATTGCCTTTGTGTTGCGCCAATGGGGGAGTTCCCTCGCTCCGGCGAGGTTGCAGCAACTCATGCCTGAGAAGCGGCATTGGGTGTCTTTATTTCGGATCTTGCGTTTTCTCGAAGCGGAGTTTGACGAACCCATCCCAGAGTGTTTGGCAGCTTCCGCCCGGAATTTTGCGCCGTTTACGCTGGGGGAAATTCTCCGTCAGCGACGGTTGACGATGTGGGAGTTACCCCATTGGCGGGGATGGCTGCGACTGGGTGCGAGCCGATTAGGGATCGAATTGAAGCGCGGTTATCCGACGCTGCAAGGTGACGATTTGCTGGGATGGGTGACCGATGCGGCAACGGCACGACGGATGGCAAGCTATCCGATTTCTCAGTAAGAGGCTGTTGATATACTCTTTCTTAAGAGCGATCGAAGAGGTTCAAACTTAACCTTCCAGCCGAGAGGCAACTGGTAAGATGAGAGGCGTTGTTTAGTGAATGACCCACTCATCCACAGGAGTTTCACCGTGCTGGAAAACCGCGACTATACCTTGATTATCGACAAAAGCGGCAGTATGTCCGCCCAAGACCAAGCCGATCGTAAAAGCCGCTGGGAAGTCGTGCAAGAATCAACCCTGGCGCTGGCGCAAAAATGCGAAGAGTTCGATCCCGACGGCATAACGGTTTATGTTTTTTCGAGTCGATTCAAGCGCTATGATAATGTCACCTCCGATAAAGTGACGCAAATTTTTGAGGAGAACGATCCGGTAGGACGCACGGATCTCGCCAGCGTCTTACAGGACGCCCTCGATAACTTCTTCGCACGCAGAGCGGCAGGGACGACCCAACCCAATGGGGAAACCATGTTGGTGATTACCGATGGGGAACCCGACGATCGCAAAACCGTGATGAAGCAAATTATCGAAGCTTCTCGGAAAATCGATCGCGACGAGGAATTGGCGATTTCCTTTATCCAAGTCGGCGACGATCCCAAGGTAACGGAGTTTTTGAAGGCATTGGACGATAACCTGCAAGAAGCCGGGGCAAAGTTCGATATTGTCGATACTGTGACCTTGGAAGATATGAAGGGTTTGAGTCTCTCAGATGTTCTGCTCAACGCGGTCGTGGATTGAACAGATCTCCTCTAGCTCCATCCTCGACATCTGTTGCGCTCCTTCCATCTGGCTCGAGGTGGCAGGAGCGAGGTAAGAAATAGGGTTAGGGGAAAGAGATCCGGGGGTGAAGAGGTGAGAACATGAGGAGACAGTGACCCATTACCCAACCCCAAACCCCAAACTCCCAATGACGAATGACAAATGACCGATGATCGATGACTCCAAATCCAGACAACCCGGCGATGCGGTCTTTGCCACCTTTAAGATTCCCTACGAAAAATGGCAGCATTTCCAGCACGCCGCGCAGTTGGAAGGAAAAACGGCATCGGCAACGTTAGTGGCATTTATCGAACAATACTTATCTCAAGAGAAAACTTCTCTTTCGTCCAAAGTGCAAACGGCGGAACTGCCTTCCTTAGAGCAACTGGAAATGGAGATCGAACAGATATTGGAAAAGCGCCTGCGGCAAGCTGCGCTTCCCCAAGTGACCGGTTTGGAGGAAAAACTCGATCGCCTCGAACTCGTATTGCGAAAATTTGACGAACGATTGGGAAAAGTCGAGACTGCCGTCAGTCAGTGGAAATCCCAGCAATACCAACCCCCTGATTTAGTGGATGTCGAAGCCGTTCCCGTGAAGGGCGATCGATCGTCGGAAACTCGGCAACCCCAACCCACGCCTTCAGAAGCTGAAATTGGGGTTGCCGAACGCACGTTATGCGAGCAATTCGGTCTCAATCCGGATACCTTGATGCGACACGCGCGGATGCGGGGTTTATCGGCGGCGGAGTATTTGCACCAGGTGACGGGGTGGGTGTATCGCGATGGGAAATACTATCCGGGCGATCGATAATGGTCATGGGTCACCGTCTTCCGCTCTCCCGAACGTCTAAACTCCTCGATCGAGATCGATCTGTGTTATAATTAAAAACTGACAGTGCCGATGTAGCTCAGTGGTAGAGCACTCGATTCGTAATCGAGCGGTCGTGAGTTCAAATCTCATCATCGGCTTTCGATGATTTCTGCCAACGGCTGAGTTGCCATCGAGCGTTCGACCCTCTCATCGACATTGACAGCATCCCGAACATGAAACCATTTTTGTTACTCTCCTCGTTGGCAGCGATGTTGTTTTGGAGTTGGGGAGAAGGCGGAGATCGCTTTGTTCGAGCCGCACCACGCGATCGAGGATTGAAGATCGAGGCGGTAGAAGCACAGATCTCGAGGATGGAAACGTCAAGTCCGACGATCGCGCAAGACGCATGGCAATCCTTATCGCGACCCCAAAGCGGATTTAACGTCGCAATGCCTCCAGGGACAGTACGAGAAGAAGTCAAACCGCTGGAAACAGAGTTCGGCACGGTTGACAATCATCTACTGATCGTTTCTCAACCGACAGGTTTTTACGCGCTCCTGTATCGAGATTTTCCGGCGGCGCTGGAAAACTGGTCTCCCGAAGCCGTTTTAAATGCGATGATCGAAGGGGTCGAAGCCAATGTGAGCCGAAAGCTACAAGACCCGCAAACAATCGCCTTAGACGGCAATCCGGGTGCCGATCTGTACTACGAAAGCTTTGATGGGTTCACATACAAACAGCGCGTTTACGTGGTCGATCGACGTTTGTACATTTTGGCAGCAGCAACCACCGAAACCGCCAGCGAGAGTTTTGTCGCCGAAGCCGATCGCTTTCTCAACTCGTTCGAGTTAAATTTGGGGACGCCTTAAGTGGGATGAGACAGTGGGCATTCGAGGGGGGTTCCTGTGGAATTGCTGCACGATCGAGTTCAACTCAACTATCAAGAATTACTGACGTAATGAGCGAGCGCAAATTGAAAGCGAGAATGGGGAAGAACCAACCGATTCTAAGGCGATACTCCAATGGCATCGTGGCACGATCAAGCGACAAATTTCCGCAATCGCACTTAAGTATTTTAACGTTTGGGATTGTCAAAACTGGGTATTTTCCCTTAGAATTTTGATCTCACAACTTCTACAAGCTGGAGTAAACGGTCGTCAAATGTAGTGCAGACGGTATCGAAATCCACTGTATCGCACCCTCTCATATAATAAAAACAGTATTAAGGGGGATACGGCAAAGGAGTCGCAACGTCCACCCGACGAGCTACACCAGCGCGAGCAAAATGCCTCCAAGTCAGTGCCGGGAACGGCAAAAACAATCCCATATCCAGGATCTTAACTGTATTGCGACCTCTTGTAGCGGTAAGATTGCCTACGGGTACACTTCCGGGTCTCGACCGTCTCGGGGAGGTTCTGCGGACTTCGTGAGTCGAGTTTAGCAGGCTCAGTCGAGTCAACCGTTGAAGGGCTCGCACGCCAGCCCTGACCTAACATCTCTATATACCGCATATACCGCTCAATATACGTAAAGACACTCGAAAGAGCAACAAAATCATCTTAAGGAGCCGTCAATGGATCGAATGGGCATAAATTGTAATTCCAGAGTCAATGAAGTAAGTCAACCCTCAAGCGAGAGCGAAACTCCAAGGACGACCGATCGACCCTATGGCGGTCAACCCTGGCTCGTAGAAGAACGGGATGCTTGCGGGGTCGGTTTTATCGCCCAGCAACAGGCTCGCCCCAGCCACGATATCCTCGCTAAAGCTCTTACTTCCCTCTCCTGTTTGGAACATCGGGGCGGTTGCAGTGCGGACTACGACTCCGGCGACGGATCGGGAGTGATGGCGGCAGTTCCCCGGAACCTGATTGAGGGGTGGCTGCGAGATCGCGCTCTCCCCGTTCCCCCAGCCGCGCAAATGGGGGTGGGTATGGTCTTTCTCTCTCAAGATCCGGCGACGGCAGACACCGTGCGCCAATTGGTCGATCGCGTGTTGGCTCGCGAAGGATTGACGGTGTTGGGATGGCGGGAAGTTCCCATCGCTCCCGAAGTTCTCGGACCCCAAGCGCGATCGGTGCAACCCCGCATCGAGCAAGTTATCGTGCGTTCCGAAACCCTGGAAGGAGACGCCCTCGATCGCCAATTGTATCTCGCTCGCCGGATCGTCGGTCGCACCCTGGAAAGGGAATTGCAGATGAAATGGGGCGACGAACTCTATATGTGTTCGTTCTCCAGCCGGACGATCGTTTATAAAGCGATGGTGCGAGCGGCAGTCTTGGGCGATTTCTACTTAGATCTGAAAAATCCCAAGTACGTCACCCCCTTCGCCCTGTACCACCGCCGCTTCAGTACCAACACCATGCCCAAATGGCCCCTAGCGCAGCCCATGCGCTTGTTGGGACACAATGGGGAAATCAACACCTTGTTGGGCAATATCAACTGGATGCGGGCGCGGGAAGGAGATTTGACGCACCCCAATTGGGGCGATGCCATTGAAACCCTCAAACCCATAGTCGATAATAACATTAGCGATTCGGCGAACTTAGACAACGCCTTCGAGTTGCTGGTGCGTTCCGGTCGCTCTCCCTTAGAAGCCCTGATGTTGTTAGTTCCGGAAGCCTATCAAAATCAGCCGGAATTGGAGCAATATCCGGAAATCGTCGATTTCTACGAATACTATAGCGGCATCCAAGAGCCTTGGGACGGTCCGGCATTACTGGCATTTAGTGATGGCAAACTGGTCGGTGCTGGGCTCGATCGCAACGGTTTGCGTCCCGCCCGCTACGTCCTCACCCGCGACGGTTTGGTGATCGTTGCCTCGGAAGCGGGGGTGGTGGAAGTTCCCCCGGCTGACATCCTGGAAAAAGGTCGTCTCGGTCCCGGGCAAACCATCGCCGTAGATTTAGAAAATCATCAAGTTCTGAAAAACTGGGATATCAAGCGGCGGGTGGCGCGGCAGCATCCTTATGGGGAATGGGTGGCAGCCCGTCCCCAACTGGGCAGTGCCGAGGAAAATGGCAAAGTCTCACCCTTCTCCCTTGCCGACGAAAAAGCCCTAGTGCAGCAGCAAACGGCATTCGGCTACACCAAAGAAGACGTGGAGATGGTGGTGACTGCCATGGCAATCGAAGGGAAAGAACCTACCTTCTGCATGGGCGACGATATTCCCCTGGCGGTACTGTCTTCTAAACCTCGCTTGCTGTACGACTACTTCAAACAGCGGTTCGCTCAAGTCACTAACCCGGCGATCGATCCGTTGCGGGAAGGATTGGTGATGTCGTTGAATATGACTCTGGGACGGCGGGGCAACCTCCTCGACGAAAAACCGGGGGTTGATCGCCTGCTGAAAATTGCCTCTCCCCTGCTGTCGGAAGGCGACTTTGCCGCGTTGGGTCATTCCGGATTGCAAACGGCAACGCTCTCGACGTTGTGGAATGCCAGTGCCGGGGCGGACGGGTTGCGTCCGGCGGTGGAAGCGCTGTGCGAGGCGGCAACGGCTGCCGTGGGAGACGGTGCGGAGATTTTGATCCTCAGCGATCGCGCGGAAGGGGGTATTGCGAGCAGCCAAGCCTACATTCCTCCGTTGCTAGCCGTGGGTGCGGTTCACCACCACTTGATCGAACGGGGACTGCGGATGAAAGCCTCGATCGTCGTCGATACCGCTCAGTGCTGGAGTACCCACCACTACGCTTGTTTGGTGGGCTATGGCGCGAGCGCGGTTTGCCCGTACTTAACCTGGGAAACCCTACGACAGTGGTGGCACGACCCGAAAACCCAAAACCTGATGTCCCATGGCAAACTGCCGCAACTCACCTTAGAGGAAGCCCTGGGTAACTATCGCCAATCCACCGAAGCCGGATTGCTGAAGATCCTGTCGAAGATGGGGATTTCGCTGCTAGCAAGCTATCAAGGGGCGCAAATCTTCGAGGCGATCGGCATTGGCTCCGATTTGCTGGAGTTGGGCATGAAAGGGACGACCTCTCGCATCGGCGGGATTAGCGTTGCCGATCTGGCGCGGGAAATTTTGACGTTCCACGCCATGGCTTTCCCCGAAGCTGCCAAACTGGAAAACTTCGGCATCGTCCAATATCGCAAAGGCGGCGAGTATCACGCCAACAGCCCGGAAACGGCAAAGGCACTGCACAAAGCCGTGCGCGACGGCACTTACGACCATTACGAGATCTACAAGCAACAGCTTCTCAACCGTCCGGTGGCGACGTTGCGCGATTTGCTCGACTTCCAGAGCGATCGCCCCTCCATCCCTGTAGAAGAGGTGGAATCGGTAGAGGAGATCGTCAAGCGCTTCTGTACCGGGGGAATGTCCCTGGGGGCGCTGTCTCCGGAGGCTCACGAAACTTTGGCGATCGCTATGAACCGCCTGGGCGGTAAGTCCAATTCCGGAGAAGGCGGGGAAGATCCCATCCGGTTTACAGTCCTCGACGATGTAGACGAAGCCGGACATTCGCCGACGCTGCCCCACCTGAAAGGGTTGCGCAATGGCGACACCGCCTCTTCGTCGATCAAACAGGTGGCATCGGGGCGCTTCGGCGTGACGCCGGAGTACCTGATGAGCGCCCAGCAAATCGAAATTAAGGTGGCGCAGGGGGCAAAACCGGGTGAAGGCGGACAACTGCCGGGTAAGAAAGTCAGTCCCTACATCGCTATGTTGCGGCGTTCCAAACCGGGGGTGACGTTGATTTCGCCGCCGCCGCACCACGATATTTACTCGATCGAAGATTTGGCGCAGTTGATCTTCGACTTGCACCAAATTAACCCCAAGGCGGGGGTTTCGGTGAAGTTGGTTTCTTCCATCGGGATTGGGACGATCGCTGCCGGAGTTGCCAAAGCCAACGCCGATATCATCCAAATTTCCGGTCACGAAGGCGGGACGGGGGCTTCGCCGCTCAGTTCCATCAAACACGCCGGAAGTCCCTGGGAATTGGGTTTGACGGAAGTGCACCGGGTGCTGATGGAAAACAAACTGCGGGAACGGGTGCTGCTGCGTGTCGATGGCGGGATGCACACCGGATGGGATGTGGTGATGGCTGCACTGATGGGCGCTCAGGAATTCGGTTTCGGGACGATCGCCATGATTGCCGAAGGGTGCATCATGGCTCGCGTCTGTCACATGAATAGCTGTCCGGTGGGCGTGACGACGCAACAAGAAAAGTTGCGAAAACGCTTCCCCGGAATGCCGGAACACGTCGTCAACTTCTTTGTCTTCGTTGCCGAAGAAGTGCGATCGCTCCTGGCGCGGTTGGGTTATCGTTCGATCGACGAGATCGTCGGTCGTTCCGATTTGCTCAAAGTCCGCGAAGACGCGAAGCTGACGAAGACTCAGGCGTTGAATTTGGATTGTATCACCCAGTTGCCCCAAGGGGAAAACCGCAACTGGGTGACGCCGCCACCCGTTCACAGCCACGGTGCGGTGTTGGATGACGACCTGTTAAACGATGGGGAGATTCGTGCCGCCATTGAGGGTCAAGGCAGCGTTACCAAAACCATCCCGATAGTCAATACCGATCGCTGCGTTGGGGCGCGCATTGCCGGAGAAATTGCCAAGAAATACGGCAACACCGGATTTGAAGGGCAAATTACCCTCAACTTTACCGGGGCAGCCGGACAGAGTTTCGGGGCATTCAACCTTCCCGGCATGACGATGACCCTCACTGGGGTTGCCAACGACTACGTGGGTAAAGGGATACACGGCGGCGAAATTATCCTCAAACCCCCAGCGGAAACCACCTTCGATCCGTCTCAAAATGTGATTTTGGGCAATACTTGCCTGTACGGGGCGACGGGCGGCAGCTTATTTGCCTTGGGACAAGCGGGAGAGCGTTTCGCTGTCCGCAACTCTAAAGCCCAAGCGGTTATTGAAGGGGCGGGGGATCACTGCTGCGAGTACATGACCGGAGGCGTTATCGTCGTTCTGGGCAAAGTCGGTCGCAACGTCGGTGCCGGGATGACGGGGGGTATCGCCTACTTCCTGGACGAGGACGGGTTGTTCCCCGCTAAAGTCAACCGGGAAATCGTCAAGATCCAGCGCGTTTGCACCTCGGCAGGGGAAGAGCAATTGAAAACCCTAATCGAGGCTCATCTCGATCGCACGGGGAGTCCCAAAGCGGCGGCAATTCTCGCCAATTGGTCGGACTACCTGCCTAAATTCTGGCAAGTGGTACCGCCTTCGGAAGCGGATTCCCCCGAAGCGAGCGATCGATCATTGGAAGAGAAGGAGTTAGCGATCAAATAGCGTAACGAAATTGCTCCCAAGTTGGAGGAAAGAATAAATCTATGTCGGGCGGACGATTCGCGGTTCGCCCGATTTTTTTAGAATCAAACTTTGGAGTGCGAATATTCTGGCGATCAAGATGGCTCTATCCTCGATCGAACGCGGCAAGTCAAATTTATAGCAACCGCCAGGGCGGTTAGGACAATTTGTAGGGGCGAATGGCATTCGCCCGCAATGGGACATTTGCCCCCCCTATAATCCCAGGGCTGTTTCATTTTCATGAATTTTAGCTTATGTTTGCACCGCCAATAGGTCTAGAGCGGGTTAATAAATTGCCTCTAATTTTTTAGGCGATCGA
>DVED01000188.1 GCA_015295945.1 Oscillatoriales cyanobacterium M59_W2019_021
AGTTGCTTTAATTTCTGGGTAAAATCTTCCGAATCTTGCGGGGTATAAATAAAGCCATTTTTGCCGTTTTCAATATTTTCAACCACGCCACCAGAATTGGGTGCGAGGACGGGAATTCCCGATCCAAAGGCTTCGAGAACAGTCAAACCTCGCGTTTCTTTTTCCGATGTAGTCACGTGGATATCGCTATTGGCTAGAAGTGCGGGAATGTCTTCTGGGGAAACTCGACCGAGAAGGTGAATGTGGGGAGTAAATTTGCCAACGCGATCGGCGATTTCATCGCGAATGGAACCGTCTCCGGCAACAAGAAACGCGACTTTATCGAGATCGATCGCCTGCGATAAAGCAGGCAACGATTTAAACGTAAATTCCCACCCTTTATCCGGTGTCAATCGACCGAGAAAAATCAACTTAACGCGGCGATCGACTTCAGGCAATCCGTAATGCTTTTCCCAAAATCCTTCTTCTCTTAAATCGGGCGAAAATTTATCGGCGTCGAATCCGAGTAAGTTGACATATTGGGTATTTTTAATTCCCATTTCGATGAGTTTGGGATGGGTGACTTTGCTGGAAACGAGGGTGACATCGTAAGCATTGTAAATCCAGATGAAGATACTCCCAATTATGAATTGAATCAGGGCGATCGCCCAACCGGGTAACGGGAAATAATCCTCAGCGTAATCTAGAAAATTCGTCCGAAAAAAGCAGATGCAGGGAATATTATGCTGTCGGGCATACTTGACTCCAGGAATGCGAAACAGACCGAAAAACAAGCGTTCCGGTTCGTCTACGTGAATGATGTCCGGTTGAAATGCTTCTAATTCTCGGCGTAAAATCGGATTGGCTTTAACTCCCACATTGCGCTCGAAATCCAAATCCATAAACGGCGTACTGGGCAAATTTACCACCCGCACATTGGGTAAAATTTCGCCGCTATAGTCCCGCCAGTTGGGATAAACCGACTCCAAACTGCTGTAATCCGGACAGAATAATAAAACCTGATGTCCCCACCGACTGAGGCGTTCCAGTCGATACATTCCACTCACCGTCACGCCATCGACGACGGGTAAGAAACCCGATGTAATAATTGCGATTTTCATGAATGGTTAGTGGTTAGTTGTTAGTGGTTAGTTGGAGTAGGGGCGGGTTTTGATGAGAAATTTAGGCTCAGTCCCGTCACGTTATAGGTAAACCCGCCCGTACAATAGTTAGTTGTTAGTTGTTAGTTGTTAGCAAACTATCCCATTACCCATTACCAATTACCAATTTAAAATAATGTCCCACCGGTCCTTGTCCTTTACCGATCGCCAAAGAATGTTTCAAAGCTTGAGTTAAATACTCTTTCGCTAATTGCACAGCCGATCGCAAGTTTTCGCCCTTTGCCAAATTTGCGGCGATCGCAGCCGATAAGGTACAACCCGTGCCGTGAGTATGCGGTGTTTCCACGGTTTCGGATGCTAAAACCTCCAACTTGCTGCCGTCGAACCCAACATCCACTCCGCGCAAGTTGCCCCCCAAACCGCCGCCTTTTACCAACACTGCCGCCGCACCCAACTCGTAAATGCGTCGTGCGGCAGCTTTCATATCATCTAAGCTAGAAACTTCCAAACCGCTGAGAATTTGAGCTTCGTAGCGATTGGGGGTGACGATCGCCGCTAACGGGATCAGGCGATCGCGCAACGTAGCAATAGCTGCATCGTCGATTAACTGCGCCCCCGTTCGCGATACCATCACCGGATCGACAACCACAGAAGGCAACTTCAACTGTCCCACACAATCGGCAACAGCGGCAATAATCCCGGCATTCAGGAGCATCCCCGTCTTCGCTGCCCCCACGCCAATATCGCTCGCTACTGCCTCAATTTGCGCCACCACCGCCTCCGGAGCCAGGGCATCGACCCGGTTAACGCCTAGGGTATTCTGCGCCGTCACGCAGGTGATAGCGCTCGCTCCGTGAACGCAATGAAACGCAAAGGTTCGCAAGTCAGCTTGGATTCCCGCACCCCCACCGCTATCCGATCCGGCAATGGTGAGGGCGACAGGGATATTTGCACGATCGGTCATTCCTTATCGATCGCGCGATCGGCGTCTTTGGAGAAAATCTGGGATATCCAATCCACCACCGGGTTTCGGCTTCGCCGTCGTTGGGGTCGAGCGGGGAAACACCGAACCCGACGCGGGCGCCTCCGTCAGCGGTTGCTGCTGCATCACCGTGCGTTCCAGGGTGGGCGAAGCGGGTTGCGTGGAAAATCCCGTCGCAATTACCGTCATCGTCACCTCGCCTTGCAGTCGTTCGTCCAACACCGCACCAAAAATAATATTGGCGTTGGGATCGACCACTTCGTAGATAATTTCGGCAGCTGCCGTCACCTCGTGCAGCGTCAGATCGTTGCCGCCGGTAATATTGAACACCACGCCTTGAGCGCCTTCGACGGAGGCTTCCAGCAGCGGAGACGAAATCGCCGCCATGGCTGCTTCTCGGGCGCGAGACTTGCCGGAACCGTGACCGATGCCCATCAGTGCCGATCCCGCATCTGCCATCACCGCGCGGATGTCGGCAAAGTCCACATTCACCAAACCGGGGATGGTGATGATGTCGGAAATCCCCTGTACCCCTTGGCGCAGAATCTCGTCGGCGTACTGGAAGGCATCTTGCACCGGGGTGTGTTCGGGAATCACCGACAGCAGCTTGTCGTTGGGAATGACAATCAGCGTATCCACCCGACTTTGCAAGGCTTCGATGCCTTGCTTGGCTTGTTCGGCACGCCGCCGTCCTTCAAATAAAAATGGACGAGTGACGATGCCCACCGTCAGCGCTCCGGCTTCCTTAGCAATTTCCGCCACGATCGGTGCCGCACCCGTTCCCGTGCCGCCGCCCATCCCTGCGGTGATAAACACCAAATCGGCAGAATCGAGTGCTGCTGTCAGTTCGTCGCGGGATTCTTCTGCCGCCTTCTGACCGATCGCCGGATTGCCGCCCGCCCCCAAACCTCGGGTCAGTTTTTGCCCGATTTGCAACCGCTTGGGCGCCGTGGCATTGGTTAGTGCCTGGGCGTCGGTATTGACCGTCCAGAACTCAATTCCGGTCATATCCGCTGCGATCATCCGATTGACGGCGTTCCCGCCACCGCCACCCACACCGATTACCTTAATTTTGGCTACGCTGCTGGGAACGATTTTGCCGCTTCCGGGATCTTCACTCGTTAGCCGACTATCACCTGTTTGATTCATAGATAACCCAGATTGACCGAATGGGTTGGCACTATCCGCTGCCGTTGGAAATTTTGGTTGTTCTTCAGAAGGGGGGTTCTGATGGGTCAGCCCCGATTCGTTGTTAGAGGTCATCCTAATAGAGCAGGGTTAGATATGGAGATTGTGAAGGGTTGGCAGTCAAAAGTCAACTCACAGAACGCAAGCTGGTTTCCCTAACGGGAGAGCGAACGTCAATACCACGGTTTGCCACCCGATGGCTAGCTCTAGAACCCGATCGATCGCGCGTTTCCCAGGTGGAAAATTCGCCCTCGATCGCCTGAATCTCGGTGAGTGCGAGTATCTTATCACGTTCGCCGTCGAGTTGGAGTTTCTGGCAAATGGAATGGGTAATGGGTAATTGGCGAAGAACAGCTATCCACTAGCCCACTCATTTTTCTTAGAGATCGGGTTCGTTGGGGGTTTCCGATGAAGTTTGGGATCGATCGGGCGAGGTCGGAGCGGTGGCTTTCATTTGGACGTAGGGGGCGTCGGGATTTCTCAGATCGAGGTAAGCAATGCGTTGGGGATCGAGTTTTTCGGGTAACCTCCGCATTCGATCGAGGACTTGCAATTGTTGGGGCAGGCGATGACTATCCGCACCGCAATACACCAGTCCTAAGTTGGTTTTCAGGATTAAGTTACTGCGATCTTGCCAATCGATTTCTTCGACAGCGACGGGGCTATCGCGCAGGGCTTGGTACACCTGAGTCCATTTGGGACTGTACCATTGGGGATCGCCTTTCACCTTCAATTGCGGCAAGGTCGTACCGGGACTCAAGTCTTGATAGCTGTCCAGAGGAATCCACACGCCTTGGGCGTCGAGCAATCCTGCCGCACTCCCGAAAGACGGACGGCGATCGTCCGTGGATTTGGGCTGTGGGGATTTAGAATCGGTTAAATAGGCAATGGCTACGGGATGGCGTTCTCGCACGTCTACGGTCAAACTAGGTGGGAACAGTTGCCGCCTTACCGTCGCACTGGCGATCGGACCTTGAGATTCTAAATGTTGGGCGAGGGCATCCGGATGCAGGCGCAATAATGATTGGGGATAGGAGATGCCTAACAGCGATCGCACGCTTTGGGGCGACAGCAGTTCGTTCCCTTCGATCTCCACCTGTTCCGGTCGTCGAATCACCCAATCGGGCAAAGTGGTCACCCAAAACATTCCCCCGGCAAATCCTCCCACCACCAACACCCGCCAAACGGTTTGCAGCGACTTGACCCCTCGCTGGCGGCGCAAGTGTCGTCGTCTGGTCCTTAAGTCAGTCGGAGAAAACGAAGTCACTAGCTCCTTGGTCACTTGTAGTCTTTCCTCGATTTACCTCACTCTACAATTTAACGTTATTTGGTCAAGGGTCACGGTCTCCCGAACTCCTCTAATCCAAAAAATTTTGTAAAGCGTCCTTTCCCGTACATCGCAATTTCCTGCTAAATTGCTAGAAGCAAAACCTAGAGGTTTGGCTCTGGGGATGTAGCCTATGTTCGTCGCACAGCGAGTCGCGTGAGAAATCTATGTCGGAGAAGACTACCACCCAATCCGTTGTTACCCAATTGCCGGACAGCGCAACCCATTCTTCCTGTCGCTCGATCGATACGGATGTCGATCGTCTAATCGAGGATGTGTTTGCGGATGTCGATCGGGCGTTAGAGCGCAATACCGGACTTCCCAGCGAACCGGCACTGCCCAAAACCGTGTCTCTCAACCCCCTTCAGATTCCTCCGATCGTTATGCGCCCCCTGGTGATGCCCCACCAACAGGCAGCGGAGTTTAAAGACGAGGACGAGGATAAGGATACGGTGACGGTGAAAGCAACGCCGTCGGACGATGATGAGGATAAGTTGGGTCAACTGTTCGATCGCTTTTTGGTGGGAACGGCGATTGCCTCTCTGGCATTGATTTCTGGGTTGTGGTTGTGGAGTCGTCCGGATGTCCGCAAGTTCGTCACCACGGCGATTTCGGGAGAAAAAGTCGAACCCGAATCCCCGGTAGCGGTAACCAACGCCCCCACGGAAGAAGATAAAGCGTTTATTGAGTATGTCAATCGATCCCTCGATCGCATCAATCCCACTCTGACCGATCGCGGCATAACCCCCCTCCCCCAAAATCCCAATACCGCCCAAAATCCCGCCAATCCTCCTCTGCCGATTCTGTCGATTCCCTTTAACCCCGCCGCCCCCGATGCCATGGCGCAATCCCTCAGCCGCATCGCCACGGCACTGGAGAAATTCTCGGTGACGGCACTGCGTCCCCCGCAACCCGCCAATGCCAACAATCCCATCCGTCCGACGACGCCGACCAGTCCCCGTCCTGCGGGTGCGACCCCCAGTCCCAGTCCCAGTCCGACAGCGGCATCGCCCAGTCCCAGTCCGACCGCAGCATCCCCCAGCCCCAGTCCAACCGCAGCTGCGACCCCCAGTCCGACGCCTTCCCCCCAAGCTCAGGCTGTGGCTCCCGCTGCCCCCAGCGATCCAGAAGTAGCGACGGCTCCCGAACCCGAGGTTCCGGACTCGATGTTGATCGACCCGGATGTGCCATCCAAGCCCTCCTTAGCCCCCGTACAACCCGTCCCGGAAGCGGAATCCACTCCTACAGATATCTACGCGCTGTTGGGAATTTTGCAATTCGGCGATCGATCGGCGGCTTTATTTGAAGTCAACGGCGTTCCCTCTCGCGTGAATGTCGGCGAGAGCATCGGTTCTAGCGGTTGGACGCTGGTGGAAGTCACCGACCAACAAGCGCGGATTCGCCGCAACGGCGAAGTGCGCGATATCTTCGTCGGACAGCAGTTCTAATTGGTAATCTCCGGTGGACGATCGATAATAGAGTGAAATATCGTCAATTGCGATCGCCAAGGGAGTTGTCAGCGTGGGCTTATTTGAAGATCTCAGCAAGTTTCTGGAAACCCGACTGGAAGAATTTCTCCGCAGTCATCCCCAACTCGAGTTACAAGCGCTCGACGAACAACTGCGCGAACAAGAAGAAGACACCCTCCGGCTGATCGGCACGTTACAACTCGAACAGAAGCAACTGGAAAATAAAATCCTAGAGACGGCGCAGGACGTCAAGCGCTGGCACGTCCGCATCGACAAAGCCAAAGCTGCCAATCGCGAGGATTTGGCAAGCGGCGCTCAGGAACGGGAAGCCGCACTGCTGCGCCAGGGAAACCAGCTTTGGGGGCAAATGAGCGGGGTTAAAGAGCGCATCCAGAAAGCCCAAGAGTTGCAGCGCCAGATTCAGGTTCGCCGCCAGGAAGTGCGCGCCAAAGCGGCTCAAGTTAACGCCGAACGAGAACGCGCGGCACAACAATCCCAGCAAACCTCTTGGGAAACCCAAGGCTGGAACCGTTCGGCAAGCACCACTTTTGCGAGCAGTGCCGACCCGTTGGAACAAGTCTTTCAACGTTGGGAAACCGACGAGGAATTAGAACGCATGAAGCGAAATCTTTAATCTACGGGTGATAGGTGATGGGTGATGGGGCGAGAAGGCGCAATTTTCGGACGCTAAATTTGGAGAACTCGGATACTTTTTCGCTCCCGCACGATCCGCGCAAATAAACGGTTTTGTCTTCGTTTTCTGCCAATTCTGCTTCGTAACAGTCGGAAAAACCAGTGGGTTTTCGACAGCAGAATTCCACTCGCACAAAATCGGGACGTTCTTCTAATACTTGGCAATCGACACAATAGTTAAACCAGTCCCATCCGGATTGCAACATCAATTCCCGTTCTAAAGCTTGTACGTTTCTGGGCAAAATACCCCAACCGCGATAGACGTTCTGGATACAGCGAATATCGCCTTTTCGTTGGGCGATTGCTGCAAAGGATTCACCATCTAAGGCACCGTAATATCGACCGTCGGGAAAAGCGATCGCCGTTGGTGCGAACCGATGTCCGCCGATGTGACTGACTTGCCACACCCGCACGTCGCGCAATCCCAAATTGAGGGCGATCGTCCGTGCTTGGCGGAAGAAGGGATTGCCGTAGCGAGCGCAGCATTTGTCGTGGCTGCCGTGGGTGCAAACGAAAAAATCGCGGATGGGGCGATCGGTTGCGGAGAATCGGATCGCCTCGGGATTGGCTAAATATCGCTCGAGAAACGGCGCGACTTTCTCCAGGTTGACTCGGAACTCCCGCCGGGTATATCCGCCAGAAGGGAAGGGTTGGCGGTGAAATGCCAACACCCTGGCTTTGCGGCTGGGGTTGGGTTTGTCGGCGGCGATGGCGAGAACTTTAATCGTTCGCGGCGATACTCCACTGGAGTCGCTACGCGATCGGCTCGTACTCTCGACGAAGGCTTTCAAATTCGGCGGTACGGATTTCGAGTCCCAGACATTCACCGTCCACGGTTGGGGACACTCGATGAAAAGATACGTTTCGTAAGCGGGAGCGCTGCCGATTAAGTCTTCTGCCGATCGACGCGACGCATCCGCACAAAAGAATGGAGTCATATTCCACGCCTCGGCGACGAGTCAAGATGGGGCAACAGTTCGTCACTAAACGTTGCCTTTCTTAAAGATTAACTCAATTTTTCAGTTATTGCAAAATAATATCAATAAAATACCAAAATAAGACCGCTTTTATTTCGCTCTGGCATCGCGATCGGATGAATTGATTCTAGTATAAACACGGAGTCTTTTTCAGTCTAGTACCGTGTTATTACGGAGATTTGGCGAGAAAGAGAACCGCCAAGGACTTAAGTCCTTGGCTAATAGAAAAACTCATCTAAAGATGACTGGGGAAATTGTCAATTTTCCGAGAGAATAGTTGATGCAATACCAACTCTATTCTCAGAAAAATTTTATTAGGTAGGGTGTGTTGAGGAACGAAACGCAGCATTGGGATATTCGAAGGCTATCGATCGACCAAAATAATCCGTTCTTTGACCAAACGAGTTAAAAGCGGCACGATATCGATTTCCCAGTCGTAATCGGGCAACCAGGCGATAATTTCGTTTCCGGTAAAAGTGTCCGCGCTAAAGAGCGATCGCACGAAAGATTTCGGAATGCCTTTTAAGGTAATTTCTTGATGTCCGAGGGTAATTTTATAGCCATTTTCTGCCTCTAACTCTTGAATGTCGATCGCCCCTTCTTTCGACAATTTAAATTTCGTATCGATACCCTTGACAAAAATATCAATTCCCACTTGGTGAGGAAGATCGAAGCCGCTGATCGGTTTGTAAGCCGTTTGTAGGTGTCGTCGATAGCGATCGCCCATATCCGAATGCGATAAATACTTGGTTAAATCCCCAATTAAAGTGTCAATCGACTGGGAAAGAGATACGGGAGATTCGGTAGCCAGTAATGGCAAAGTTTGCCGCCAGGATTCTTGCTGCTTCAATTCTTCGATCGCCCATTCCAAGAAGTCAATTCCCGTTTTTCCGTGAATTCCTAGGGTTAAATGCAGGGAAGGGCGATCGAGGGCGAGGGCGTAATGCCAATGTCCGCGCGGGATGTAGAGAACGTCTCCCGGTTCTAAAATACAATTGAGATAAGGCAGTTCGTTGGGGGGTTGGAAATTTGCAGATTTTTGCGTCTTTAAAGGATATTTGAAAGTATCCGTAAAAACATTCCATTCTTTCGTGCCGTCGATTTGCAGGATGAAAACGTCGTGGGTGTCGTAGTGGCAGCGAAATCCTTGCTTTCCCGGCCAAGAACAGTATAAATTGACTTGAATGGGGTGACCGATTTGCGATCGCAATTGAGACACAAATCGACCCAGTTCGGGAACGAGCTTGTGAACGCGATCAATAATTAAAGTGGCTCCGTTCTGGCAATGTTGGAGAAAATTGGCGTTTTCCTGGGGGTCGAGAACTTTACCATCCACTGCCAACCGCATGGCAGCCTCGAGTTCGTGATAGTTGAGCAAATCGTTGAGAATTTCCCAGGAAAAAAAGCGATCAAAGCGACGATTTCCTTTGCCAGAAATAAACAGACTTTTTCGCGTCCAAAAATCTTGTAAAAAGTGGCCAATTTCGACGGGTTCTAATAACTGCTGTAGTGCTGACATTTCTCCAAACCGAACGGCGAACTGAGTTCTGACGAACTGACCGAACGATCGCCCCTCAGAACTCATCAACGGAACGCACGAATATCGCCAGTTCGATGGGAAAAAACGGACTTAATTCTCTCGAAAATTGCGATTTGAGCTTTCAGCCGTCAGCTTAAAACCAGTCTCTAGCTGACGCTCTTAATTGTTTTGCCAGATCAAGATTCTGAAATTTTGGTGTTCTCTCAGAATCCTAAGCTGATAACCGATGGCTGACGGCTGAATCCTGACGTTAGTCCGAACCGTCATCTCCGTCAAATGCGCCTTTGGGTTCCGGTGGGGTCGTTTCCGCAGACACCGAGAGATCTTTAACCTCGATCTCGATCGGGCTGGGACGAGTCGAAGGGGTAGATTGAAGTTCGATGGACATGATGCAACTCCTAATGGCTTGCAAGTGTACTGAATCTATAGATTAGCATTTTGAGAAAAAATTGCAATAGAATTCCAAAAAAATTCCAAATTGCTACCACACGAGGGGTTTGGGGTTGGTAATGGGTAATGGGGAATTGTCTTGGGAAATTGCTCCACTTGGGGAGACCCCAAGACCGCATTTCCCGCTGGCAAACATCTTCTTCCCTTGCTCCCCCTGCTCCCCCTACTTTCACAATCTCCGATGGGCGTTACTCTTTGTCCTCTTCTTCCGTCGTTGGAAAATTCAGAACCGGGAGGCGATCGCCGCGCCAGATTTCTTCGCTCAAATCGCTGAGTTCTTGCAGCCATTTTCCGGCAACGCGAGCGCCCCACAACCCCACCAAAACGGGGGTGGTGGCAAGACTGAGCAGCCATTCGGAAGCGAGATCCCGATGGGTTTTGGGTGGGTTGGGATTATCGGCAGGCATAAAACGGACAACCAATTGCAATACCTTAACTATGCCAAAATCATCCCAAGGTATGCTATTTCTAAGATGCACGATCGTAGAACTCTAAATTCGCGCAGGAATCGAAGTCAGTGCTATTGAATGCAGATCGACAAGTCCCCGTCGGCAGCCAACTTTCCATTACCCAGTGGGCGTATCAAGCCTTGGGTATTCCTGGAATCGAGCTAAAAGTTCGGGTCAGGGAAACGCAACTGCATATTAGCTGCGAAGGTCGCCAATGCCCCGATGCCACTGTTGTCATGGCGCGATTTTCCCAAGCCATCCATCAGGATTTTCCGTTACCCGACCAACTGAAGACGATCGAGCGGGTGTATTTGTACGGTCGGCATCGCGACGACGCCGAGGATGGCGAAAACCTAGACTGGACGGTGCGCTTAGAGGTCAACCCCTCAGAACTCCACAAACAGGAACGCTTGTCGAGCTTGCAGCGACCCTTACGCCTGCCCACCTCGCCGCCGCCTACCCCCCTCACCAACCCCGAAGATCCCAGAGAAATTGCGCGACAATTAGAAGCGATCGTCGGTCATTTGGGCATCCGGGTGAAAGTGTCATTCAAAGACCTGGAAGACTCCCAGAGCCTCAACCAACAGTATCGCCGCCTGTGGGTACTCTGCGAAGCCACCTACACCCCCGATCCGGCATTGCTGGGTCAGCCCATCGCCCAACGCCTGCGGGAGCTACAACTGCGCGGGTTCCGGGATGCGGCGATTTTGGGTCACGTTCGGGGAGAAGCCCGTCCGGAATGGATGTTGCGCGTCGATTTAACCCCGATCGATCGCATTCTCGATACTTGGTCGCATTGGGGGGATGTAGGTGCCATTGCCGAACAGTTGAATCGGGCTTTAGCCGATCGGCAGTTGCAAGTCTCCGCCGCCCTCAAAGAATATACCCTGCACGTTTTTTGTACGCCCCAACCGGGGGTGTTTGCCCGGCGCGACGTGGGGGAGACCTTTCCCTTTCCCGATCGCGAGTCCGTAGCCGAAGTGGTCGCTCCCATTTTAGAACGGTTGTCCCCTCGAGGCATTGTCGGCGCGATCGTCTACGGGATCGATCGCCCTTACGAAGCTGCCTTCGGCGAACCCACGTCGCCGCGTTGGGTCAATTGGCTCAACCTGCCCGCCTCCGGCAACAGCAAACTCGCGAAATCCACCTTGAGTTTGGCGCAGGACGGTCATTTAGGCGCCCTCGCGTTTCTCTTGGAACGGCTGCTCAACCCCGACTTAAATCAGAAACTGCTGACGGGGGGCATCCGCGTGCAAATTCGCCGCAAAGCCGATTTGCTCCACGTCATGACCGAAGCCCTGGTTTGCCCCCAACAAACCCAGGTGGTCGAATCGGTTTCCAAATTCTTGCGACAATTATCCCTGACCGATATTTTAGGCGTGCGGGTCTACGGTCGGAGATCGGGACAGAAACAGCCGCGTTGGAGTTATGGCGTAGACTTCAAACCCCGCACGGCATCCAATCGGGAAATGATGCCGGAGTTCGCCGCCACGGAAACCGATATGGGAGATCTCCTCCCCAGTCCGGAGTGGACGGTGCTGGACATTCGCCCCGCGACGACCGCACCCCAACCCGGTTGGCAAGTCTTTGCCACCCAACTGCACGATCGATTGCAAAGCACCCAACTCTTCATCGATCGATCTCCAGAAAAAGCTCCCTCTTGGGTTCCCCATCACCGCCTCGCTACCGCCTTAGTTTGGGGGATTTCCGGTTTGCTGCTGGTCGGGATCGCCGATTTAGTCTTGAGTAGCGCCCTGGACAGTTGGAAACCCGCCGCCAGTACCAACACCCCGACGACAGCCCTCTCCGTGCCAGATGACCCGGAAATCGAGCCGATTTCACCTTCTACGGCTGCCGATGAGGGGGTCTTCGATTCTTCGGGATTTACCACCACACCCCCTCCAGCCTCAGCGAGTGCCTCTGCTGCCGCCCCTGCGGGGGATTATTCCTTCCCCACCTTTAACAGCCAGCAGTTCGACAACCAACTCGCCCTGTATAACCAATACCTAAAAACCGTCGGCGTTCCCGACGTCCTGGTGGTGGGCAGTTCGCGATCGCTGCGAGGCATCGATCCGGCAACCCTGGAAACCGCCCTCGCTCGCGAAGGATACCCTAACGTCCGAGTGTTCAACTTCGGGATCAACGGGGCGACGGCACAGGTGGTCAACCTCCTCCTCAAGCAAGTGCTTACCCCCAAACAACTGCCCAAATTGATAATCTGGGCGGATGGGGCGCGGGCGTTCAATAGCGGGCGGGACGATCGCACTTACGAAGCCATTACCCTATCGGAAGGCTACAAACAAACCTTAAATGGGGCTAAACCCATTCAGTTCCCCGAAGAAACGGTGGAAACTCCGGTGGATAAGTCCTTTTTCCAACTCGTCCGCGATCGCTACCAAAACATCGACGACGCCTTAAATCAAGGACTTTCCCAATATTCGGCAACCTACCCCCAACGCGAAACCCTGCGCAGTGCGATCTTCTCGGCAATCTCCGCTCTCGGCAAGCCCTCGACTCCCGACGAACCCGGCAATTCCCAAGAAGTTCCCAGCGATCCCACGGAAGTCTATCACGCCAACGGGTTCCTCGATCTGTCCGTTCGCTTCGATCCCAAAACCTATTACCAGCAGTATTCTAAAGTAACGGGTAGCTACGACGGCGACTATCAGTCCTTCCAACTGCGGGGCAAACAAGCCACGGCGCTGTACTCCTTAGTCGAGTTAGCTCAAACTTACGATATCGATCTGGTGTTCGTCAACTTACCCCTGACTGCCGAGTACCTGGATGCGGTGCGGATGAAACACGAACGGGACTTTCAGCAATCCATGCTGCGATCGTCCAAAGAACTGGGCTTTATTTTCCGCGATCTCTCCCAACTTTGGCCAACCCAACATTCTTACTTCTCCGATCCCAGTCACCTCAACCGCTACGGCGCTGCCGCTGTCTCCGAAAAACTGGCGCGAGATCCGATGATTCCCTGGAGTGCGGGTTCGGCAGACTCGATCAACAATCCGTAACGACATGGAAGTAATAAGTGGTTTTCTGTCCCGTTTGCCTTCCGAGCTATGGAACCCTCGAAAAATTCAGATTCCGATACTGATCGCCAGGAATCCTCGCCATTTCCGCTTGCAAACATCACCCCAATGACCATTAATTGAGGTGCCCATATGTTACAACTCAAATAGAACGGCGATTCGGATCGGCTCCTGAGAGGGGTTTAGGGGTGATGAAAAACAGGGGAGCCGCATTGCCCAACCCTCGATCGCTCCGATCGCCAAGGACAGCACTTAGGATAAAAATAAAACTCGAACCTCAGAACCGTCCACAGGTTTCCTTCTGCCCCTTGCTATACCATTGGCTCCCTCTCTAAACTCCGAATGCCCCATGAGGATTTTATTTGTTGAAGATGATGAAGCCCTAGCATCGGTCGTCAGCGACGCACTCCGACAGCAAAACTACGTGGTCGATTTTGCCACCGATGGCGAAGAGGGTTGGAACTATGCGGGTGTGTTCACCTACGACTTAATGCTGCTCGATGTCAGCTTGCCCAAACTCGACGGCATCAGTTTGTGTCGGCGGCTGCGGGAAGCCGGACACAACAATCCCATCGTGCTGCTCACTGCCAACGACGACAGTGCCGATAAAGTTCGCGGTCTCGATGCCGGCGCCGATGACTACGTGGTCAAACCCTGTACCATCGAAGAACTTCTGGCGCGGATTCGGGCGTTACGCCGCCGCCAAACGGCTCCTGGGGCTCCCATCCTCGAGTGGGGGGGACTGCGCCTCAACCCCAGCTTCTGCGAAGTCACCTACGACGGAAATCTCATTCATCTGACACCCAAGGAATACAGTTTGTTGGAACTGTTCATGCGCCATCCCCGCCACGTTTTCAGCCGCAGTGCGATTTTAGAACACTTGTGGTCGTTTAACGATCCCCCTGGTGAAGAAACCATACGGGCGCACATCAAAGGATTGCGGCGCAAACTTAAAGAAGGGGGCGCTCGCGAGGCGATCGAAACCGTCTACGGCATTGGTTACCGCTTGAAAGCCTTGCCCGAACCCGAGGTAGAAGAAACCCCCGAACAGCAGACTCAAGCCGCCATTTCCCAAGCTTGGGAGCGGTACAAACCGTCGGTTTTGAAGCGAATGGAAATCGTCGGCGAAGCGCTCCAAGCCTTAGAAAACCGGTCGCTTTCGGAGTCCTTGCGGGGATCTGCCGAGCGAGAATCTCACAAACTTGCCGGATCGTTGGGAATGTTTGGCTTTCCCAACGGGTCTCAGTTGGCGCGAGATCTCGAACGGAGTTTCGTCCAACTCGGGGAAAAGTTGCCGGCCGAACCCCCGCAGATCGATCGCCTTCAAGGATTGGTCTCGCAGTTGCAACACCTGCTCGAAAACGATCCAACCTGGGACGATTGGGCGATCGCCGGGGCAATCGTCGAACCGACGGCGAATGGTACGGGCAACGGGAGATCGACTCTCAAAGAGTCCGCCGATTCCAGCACCGATCGCTCCGACCCCCGGCAAACCCAAAATCCCCTATTGCTGGTAGTCGATGACGATGCGGAACTGGCGGAAGAATTGCGATCGTGCGCCTTGAGTTGGGAGATCCAGGTCGAAGTTGCCTCAAGCTTGGAGCGGGCGCGATCGATGCTAACTCAAATCGAACCCGATGTCGTCCTGCTCGATCTTAACTTCCCCGAGGCTCCCGACGACGGGTTAGTGCTGCTCGAAGAAATTACCGCTCGCTTTCCCCGCATTCCCGTGTTGGTATTTACGGTGCGCGACGGGTTTGACGATCGGGTTGCCGTAGCGCGGTTGGGGGGACGCGCCTTTCTGCCCAAACCCATTCCCCCCCATCACGTCCTCGAATCCGTGCGAGAGATTTTGCAGCGCAACCGCACGGCAACTCGCCCGCGCATCCTGGCCGTCGATGACGATCCGCTATTGTTGAAAGTGATCGCGCGGTTTCTGCAACCGTGGGGCATCGAGTTGCGCACTCTCGAAGATCCCCGCAAATTTTGGGAAACCCTGGAAGCCACCGTCCCCGATTTGCTGATTTTGGACGTGCAGATGCCCTACATCAGCGGCATCGATCTGTGTCAGGTCGTCCGCAACGACAACACCTGGAACGAACTACCCATTCTCTTTTTATCCGCCGATCACGATGCGGCAACCATCCACCGCCTTTACCAAGCCGGAGCCGACGATTATATCGCCAAACCCGTGACCGAACCGGAGTTGGTGACCCGGATTTTCAACCGTTTGGAGCGGGTGCAACTGCTGCGGGCGATCGCCGAAACCGACCCCCTAACCGGGGTGGCCAACCGCACGCAATCGACCAAAGAGTTACATCGCTATTTGCGACTGGCGAATACTTACCAACAACCGATGTGTTTGGTGGTGCTGAATGTGGATGAATTCCGCACCATCAACGATCGCATGGGACACGATACGGGCGATCGCGTCTTGCACCGACTGGGAATGAGCCTGCGGCAAAAATTTAGAAGCGACGATGTGGTGGCACGTTGGGGTGGAGAAGAGTTCGTCATCGGTATGTACGGGATGAACCAACAAGATGGCATGCGCCGATTGACGGAAATTATCGAGCAGATTCGATCGGACGTGTTACTCGTCCGAGGACACCCCCCCCTGCAAATCTCGTTCAGCGGCGGTGTTGCCGAGTATCCCAGTCACGGGACGGATTTGCCCGCACTGTACCGAGCGGCGGCAAAAGCACTGACCCACGCGAAAACAGCAGGCGGCGATCGTCTGCTCAACGCTCGCCTCCCCAGTGTTTCTGCCACGGAACGGTAGCGTTCTACCGGGGTTAGTCATTAGTTATTGGTTATTTGCCGGTTACACTTTGGCGAGTGGCTGTTCTTCGCCCCCTGCTATCTTCCTCCTGTAGGCACAGCTCGTGCGAGGGTGCTTACTCCCGGACGGCTAGAAATATGCTGATCGTCATCTTCTCCCCGTATCTTTCCTTTTGGGAACTCGCGTCCCGTACTGAACCATCACTTGTTATAGTAAAACTACAGTCGCGATCGTCGGTATTTCGCCCAAACATGAGTTCTTCCCCATCCTTGCCCCCAGCTTTAGAGAAAATGGTGCAGCGCTTCAAGCGGGCAACAGAACCCAAGCGGCGTTACGAACAATTGCTCTCTCTGGCGCAAAAACTCGATCCCTTTCCCGAAGAGGCTAAAATTCCCGAGAACAAGGTTAAAGGCTGCGTGTCTCAGGTGTACATTACGGCAACTTTAGATGACGGAAAAGTGCAATTTCAAGGGGATTCCGACGCGCAATTAACCAAAGGTTTAGTCGCCTTTTTGATTGCGGGAATGCAAGGGTTAACCCCTAGGGAAATTCTGCAACTGACCCCGGACTTTATCGCCGAAACGGGACTGGCTGCTAGCCTCACGCCGTCTCGCGCCAACGGCTTCTACAATATTTTCAAGACCATGCAACAAAAGGTGCTGGTGCTTTCGCCAGAAGCGATCTCGAACGCTGAAGTCTCTTAGGTCTGTTGGTCTTTTGTCCTTTGGGGTTTGGAGTTTAGGGTTGGTAACGGCTTATGGGTTGCGGGTCACTGTTTTCTCCCCCAGCTCTATTCACCCTTCTGCCTAACCATCCTTGCCGATTTCTAAAAATAGCCCAAAGAGCGCTCTTTGGGCTGATGACCTACTACTCTAAGGACGATTTGAAATAATTTAACCTTCTGGATCTGGGGTGGCGGGGGCAACTGTTGCCTTGACGACGACGGATTGAACGCCTTTAATTTCCTTGGCTAAGGGTTCGATGCGATCGAACTGTTCTTGGGTGGGAACCGTTCCCGAAATGGTGACGTTGGCGTCTTGTACCTCAATCAGTAGGGCACTGGCGGGTAGGTTGGCTTCGAGTTTGGAACGCACTTCGCTGGCGAGATCGCTATCCGATCGATCGGCATCGCCCCCGGTAATATTATTGCGTTCTTCCCGGGCGCGGATGTCCGAATTGAGTTGATCCCGGCGAATCGCACCCGTAGCATCTTCTTTAGACTCTTCGGCAGCTTCGGCATCGGGGGCTTCAGTCGTGGCTTCCGTGCTGTCGGGTGCTGCCGTACTGGTGCGGGCGGTATCCGAACAAGCCACCGATCCCAGGGATAAAACACCCACTAAAAGAAAGAGTTTTAACGTATTCATTGTTTTTTCCAGTATTATGCGATCGAGATTAAAAGGGTTCGTAGATGCTAAAGGCTTGAATGCCTTGGCGATTGAGAATGACTTCCGCATCGTGAATTTGCTCCGGCGTCCCGCAGACGACGACTAAATATTCACCCCGATCGAACGATTCGCGGAATAAGCGCCGACGGTCTTCAGTAAAACCGAAATCCATTTCGTCGAAGCGATCGCGAACGACTAAATGGGGAACGCGGGTGGAGGGGGGATAGTCGCGGGCGACCAGCGAGACCTGAGCCATGGGAAAATTCACCCGTTGCAAGGCTTCCAAGGCGGCGTCGGCGTCGCTGCGGTGGCGGAAAACGCCCACGGCTCGATGGGACGTACCCACCAAAGCATCAGGTCGATCGTAAATCCCCCATTCTTCGATGCCGCGATTGCTCAAAATGGCTTCAGCGCGGCGGATTTCTTCGGGAGTGCCATCGACGATGACCAGGTAATCTCCACGAGATACGCGATCGCTGTAGACACGGGCGCGTTCTTCCGGAATCCCCAAACCCACGAGCCCTCCGAGAATCCCTCCCGCAGCCGCCCCGATCGCCCCACCCGCCACAGTGGTCGCCAAGGTGGTTGCTGTTGCCCCTGCCAGCATAATCGGTCCGATACCGGGAATTGCCAGCGTTCCCAGCCCGACGAGCAAACCCGTCAGCGTCCCGAGAGCGCCCCCGGCAGCCGCTCCGGTTTTTGCGCCTTCGTCAGCTTGGTTGCCATATTCTTCGGTGGTTTTGACTCCGGCTACATGGGGATCTCCATCGCGATCTTTGACGATGACCGAAACGCGATCCATGGGAAAGTTAGAATTTCTCAGTTCGGCGAGGGCGAGTTCGGCATCGGAGCCCTTGGAAAAAACGCCGACGGCTCTAGACATTTGATGGTTAGGATGGGTATACATTTTCAGGGACTTCGATGGACAACAATAAAAAGAACAGCTTTTGATTGGTTTTGAGCTGATACTCTTAATTGTCAATCTTGTGTTTGAAAATGAAATCTATCTAAAGAAATAAATCAGCGCTTTTCTTGGCGATCGTTCGTCGAGCTATAGCGAAGTTAAACTCTATCTCTTTTACACTCAAAAAGAAGATAAAAATATTAAAAATTATCAAGAAATGCAGAAGGCAGCAGGGATTTATTCTATCCTCGGATAGATTTCGATCTCCCTCTGACGATCTAGTGAGTCGGGTGCGCCCCCAGAACAAAACGCACCATTTGGGTCAGTCGCTATTACCCATTACCAAAACATCCGATTGAGAAAACCACTGAGAAGTTTGAGTCCGTCGGGTTCTCGATAATCGCTTGGTAACAGTGCCGTCAGTGCCGATTCCAAGGCTTCGATTGCGGCGGTAACATCGCTGGATTTCGGGCGCTTGCAGGGGGGAAAATGTAAGGGTTCCCCAAATCGGACGATTAATTGTTTGCGGAGGTAGAGATGTTTCGTGCCGATTAAAGCAACGGGAACGATGGGAACGTTCGATCGCAACGCATAAGTGACCGTTCCCCGTTTGAGCGGTTCTAAGCGACCTTCCGCACCGCCTAATTTCCCTTCCGGAAACACCATCAGTCCGTCGCCGCGAGCTAAAATTCCCGCTACGATGCGATCGAGTTGTCGCAGCATTTCGATGGAGCTACCGTCGGGAACGTCGCGATCGATCTTTTGGGCTAACTCGACTAAATCCTCCCGTCCGGCATTTGCCCCCGCCATCACGGCTCTTTCCTCCTTCCATATCCGACTCAAGGGGATGACCCCTTGAGACAGCCGCAGCCAAAACCGCTTCCAGCCGTGATTGTAGAGCGATCGGGCATCGCCCAAAATATAGTAATACGGAACGGCGGGCAGTTCTGCCAGCAATAAAATCGGATCGATGTGGTTGAGATGGTTGGCAGCTAAGATTGCGGGTTCGGCGGGCATTCGTTCTGAATACTCGACGGTAACGCGAAAGAGCGATCGCACCAACACGCGCAACGTCCAACGCCGGATCGCCCCGCTGACCCGATCGTCTGTACCCCCGCTAGAAAAGGCTTGCAGGCGATCGAACGCCTCTTGGATGGCACGGCGCACTTCGGGATCGCAGGCGGCTTCCCAGCCTTCTCGGGCGCGTTGGATGGTGTCGGGGGTGAGGGGAACTTCGGGTGTCGGCGGGAGAGCAGTCATGGAACTGTTCGCGGTAGCAAGGGTGGATTTCGAGCATCTTTAAGCTTAAAGAAAAGTGCGATCGCCCGGATAGCTCGCTCGTCCACTTCGGCGAATGTCACTCCAACGATGGCGATTAACCCTGCGAACGGTGCGTTTCGTTCCGGTGGCACTCCCTACCTAATAACTACCCAATAACAAACGATCGGGATTCTCGACGCCGATCGACTGTAACGAATAGTAAATTTTCAAAATTGAACGTAACATAAGAGTTGTTTGGAAACACCGTTGCGTGACGGAATAGTTTCTACATCGCGATACACCCCGCATCCCGCACTCGTATTTGGAGAATTTGAATGCTGCGACTGGAACACATTAGCAAGATCTATCCCTCTGGGGAAGTATTGAAAGATGTTAGCTGGGAAATCAAGCCGGGCGATCGCATTGGTTTGGTTGGGGTAAACGGTGCCGGAAAATCCACCCAACTGAAAATCATCGCCGGAGAAGTGGAACCGACGGCAGGGGAAATTATTCGTCCCGCCAGTCTCCGCATAGCCTACCTGACTCAAGAATTTGAAGTTGACCCCAGACGCACCGTTCGCGAAGAGTTTTGGACGGTTTTTGTGGAAGCCAATGAGATCCAGAACGAGCAATTGCGGGTGCAGCGAGCAATGGAAACCGCCAATCCCGAGGAATTGGATCGGCTCATTCGCCAACTCGATCGGCTTCAGCGTCAGTTTGAAGCCTTAGACGGCTACGGATTGGACGCTCGCATCGAAAAAATATTACCGGAAATGGGGTTTGTTGCCGAAGATGGCGATCGCCTCGTCAGTGCGTTTAGTGGCGGTTGGCAAATGCGGATGAGTTTGGGGAAAATTCTGCTGCAAGCGCCGGATATTTTACTTTTAGACGAGCCGACCAACCACCTCGATTTAGAGACGATCGAATGGTTGGAAACGTATTTAAAAGGGTTAAATACGCCCATCGTTATCGTTTCTCACGATCGCGAATTTCTCGATCGCCTCTGCACTCAAATCGTCGAAACCGAGCGCGGCGTTTCGACCACCTATTTAGGAAATTACTCGACGTATCTCGAACAGAAAGCCCTCGCTCGCGAGATGCAACAAAGTACCTTCGATCGACAACAAAAAGAACTCGCCAAACAGCAAGAATTCGTCGATCGATTCCGCGCTAGCGCCACCCGCAGCACCCAAGCCAAAAGCCGCGAAAAGCTCTTAGAGAAAGTCGAGCGAGTAGAAGCGCCGATCGCCGATGTCAAAACCTTGAAATTTCATTTTCCCCCCGCCCCTCGCAGCGGTCGGGAAGTGGTAGCTATTCAAGATTTGACCCATACCTATGACGATAAAATCTTGTTTTTGGGCGCGAATTTGGAAATCGAACGGGGCGATCGCATTGCTTTTCTTGGCTTAAACGGCTCGGGAAAATCGACCCTACTGCGGATGATCGTGGGGATGGAATCACCCACCGATGGGAAAGTCGAACTGGGAAAACATAACGTCCTTCCTGCTTATTTCGAGCAGAATCAAGCCGAAGCGCTCGATTTAGAGAAAACGGCGATCGAAACCATTCAATATGCCGCACCAGATTGGAAGTTGGAAGAAGTTCGCAATTTATTAGGGCGTTTTCTTTTTAGTGGGGATACGGTATACAAGAAAGTAGCCGCTCTCAGTGGAGGAGAAAAAGCTCGCCTCGCGTTGGCAAAAATGCTGTTGCAACCCGCTAACTTACTCATTCTAGACGAGCCAACTAACCATCTCGACATTCCCGCTAAGGAAATGTTGGAAGAAGCCCTGCAACATTACGACGGAACGGCGATCGTCGTTTCCCACGATCGCTACTTTATCTCGCAAGTAGCCAACAAAATCGTGGAAATTCGCGATGGAGAGTTGCGAGTGTATCGCGGAAACTATCACTACTATCTCGACAAAATCGAAGAGGAAAAACAAAAAGAAAAACAAGAACGTATCGCGGCTGAAAAAGCGGCAAAAGCGGCAGAAAAACGCGCAAAACAAAAATCGAAGAAAGCGGGAAGTAAAGCTCGTTAGAAACCTTCGATCGACTCTTGATTCAGAACTCTCTCTTCCACCCAGGTGGTAGGCACTGGCGGATTGGCAATGGATAGTGAGGAATAAGATCGGATCGCGATCTCGCTGTCATGACTCACCCTACAGGAGCTAAAAAAACGTCAGTACGAGATCGGGCAGTTGCCGATGAAGGCGGGTAATGGGGAATTGGTGAAATACAACCCATAACCCATAACCAATAACCAATAACCATTTTCAAAATGAGCCAATACGAACGACTGGTGATGATGGCAGAAGACGAACTGACCGAGTACAGTACCGATGCCCGCAAAATGGAAAAACTGCGCCAAAA
>DVED01000045.1 GCA_015295945.1 Oscillatoriales cyanobacterium M59_W2019_021
ACCCGTCGCACCTCGGAGTTGGAAGACGATATCGTTGAAATCTCGATCGCTGTTCCCGTCCAGCCTCAAATCTTCAAAGGCAAAGACATCCCCATCTCCGTTACCGTTGGTCGCTTGCACGAAGTAGGCATCGCCATTGCGGTTGAATTCGGCGATCGAAAATAAAGTGCGCGGTAAGTGACCGATTTCTAACTTATCCAGGAGAGCCCGCACCGTACCGTTGGGAACCACCATCACGGCAAATCGATCGCCGGGACGCATCTGCAAGGTTTTCACCCCCGCATACGCACCAGAATTGAAGTGGTTCTTGGCATCGCTAAATCGCGCTCCTTCAGTGGCGTCGGAGATGGCAATCCCCCCCAATTCGGAATTCGAGATCGATCGCCGTGCTGCTTCTGCGATAAACTGGCGGGGATTGTCTGCCGACCACAGTTCCTCCATCCCGTCCAAGCTGAAAATCGCCACTTCGGACTCGAATTTACCGTCATCGAACAGATAGTCGATGCGGACGATGCCATCGCTGTTGGCGGTGAAGATGCCGGATTGGATTTGGGTGAAGTTGAAATCCTCTACGGTTGGGGTTTGGGTGGCTTCCGGTTCGACGGCAACTTCTGCCTCGTCGGCGAGACTTTCCTCTTCGGCGTCGTCGTTCTCTGTCGTTACCGCTTCTGCATCATTGCCATTCTCCTCGGATGCAGAATCGCTATCTTCGGCGGTGGTTTGCGGCAAGACTTCGGGTTCGTGGGTATCGTTTTCGGATGTCGTATCGGTGGGTTCTACTTCGGTTTCGATCGCACTCGTATCGTCGCTCTCGTCACCTGCTGCGGATTCGGTCTCTTCGATCGCCTCGTTCCCCGGATTAATCAACGGATCGAGGGGATTTTCCGGATCGGATGACTCGATCGGTTCCTCCCACGTCCGGAGAGCGGTCTGAGTCCAACCGACAGTTGAATTCTCCGTCTCGCTGGAATCTCCCAAAATCGGGTCTTCCGTTCCCGTTGACCCCTCAGATTCCGGAACGATCGCGGGATCGTCAACGACGACAAACTCGGCTCCGGTTACCGGATCGCTCGATCCTGGTTGCGACAGTCCATCGTCGGTAATGCCATCCTCGTACAACGGCGGAAGTCCCGCAGCTAAGGGATCGTTGTCCGTCGTTCCGAAAGCGTTGTTGGGGTTCGTATTTTCGCTAAATGTCATGGTAGGATGCCGGGATTGATTAGATGAGTAGGCGGTTGGCGATCGATCGCCACACTCCGATAAGCCGCGTTTTCGACACGGCAAGTCTGTCAACACTTCACGACAGGAAAAGTGAGTGTCAGCAGAAGAAGTTAGTTGCAGAAAAAAACTAGATAAACCGCTTGAGATCGCCGTGCGATCGCTCGCGATTATCGTTGACGAAATGCCACAAAGTCAGACTTTCGTTAGTTGAGCGTATGAGAAAATCTCTGTTTCTGGCACAAAGCCGTACTAAAAATTCTTTTGCACCCTTGCCAATATCGATCTTGACGATCGGTATCTAAGTCAAAAGTAACGCAACCTCAATATTCAAGTCAATAATTCTGAGTTAAAGCTTTTGTAAAGAGGCGATCGCGAATGTAAACTTCAAACAAAAGGAATTGACGATCGACTTTTATAAGTATAAAGAGCGGCTGGGAAAGTGATATGAAGAAGATATACAACAGTCGCCACTCCGGTTAGGACAAATTTGGGTAGGGGCGTAGCATTTGCCCGATCATCTTGTCCGCTAACCGACAAAGTTTATGCAAATGCTACGCCCAGTCTTCTATAGAATCGCCTCATCCGATCGGAGACATCCACTTCAGGGGATGCGTTGAAACTGCCGGGAAGACGAAGCCTGTGAGGCATAACGTCCCGGCACAATACAATCTATTCCAAACGCTAAGTGTCAGAGGGCTGGCTGTGCCTACGCGCCTACAACCTGGCGAGATTGGGTCGCCTCTCGGATATCGCCGACAGTTGCCACTTCCCCGTACAAATCGTACACGTCAGCATCGGTAATCTTCACCGATACCAGCGAACCCAACCGCGCCGCACCGCGAACGTACACCACCCCATCGACTTCCGGGGCAAATCGCGCCGAACGCCCCACCAATTCCCCGGTTTGGGGGTTTTCTTCTTCGACGAGAACGTCTACAATTTTCCCCACCTCGGCGCGGTTTTTCTTCAGAGAAATGGGTTGCTGCAACTCCATCAAAGCATCGCGCCGCGCGTCCATCACTTCTTGGGGCAACTGATTCGGTAAGTTGTAAGCGGAAGTTCCTTCTTCGGGGGAGAAGGTAAACACGCCGACGTGATCGAATTCGTGGCGGGCGACGAATTCTTGTAAGTGTTGGAAATGCTCTTCGGTTTCGCCGGGGAAGCCGACGATAAAGGTGGTGCGCATCACCGCATTGGGAATGGCGGTTTTGATGCGGGAGATAATCTCGTCGTTGACCCGTCCCTGCCAGGGTCGATTCATCGATCGCAAAATCTCGGGATGGGAATGTTGCAACGGTAAATCGAGATATGGGAGAACGTTGGGAGTTTCGCGGATGGCAGCGATGACATCGGGGGTGAGTCCGGTGGGATAGGCGTAGTGCATCCGAATCCAGGGGACGTCTACCTCGCCCAATGCCCGCAAGAGTTCGGCGAGTTGGGGTTTGCCGTAAATATCCAAACCGTAGTTGGTGGTGATTTGGGAAATCAGAATCAGTTCGCGAACGCCTTCAGAAGCGAGTTGTTCGGCTTCGGCAACGATCGACTCTATTGTGCGCGATCGTTGATTGCCCCGCAAGTGGGGGATAATGCAAAAGGCGCAGCGATAGTCGCACCCTTCGGCAACCCGCAGGTAGGCGACGCCTTCGGTGGTAGTGCGGTAGCGAGGGGTGGTTTCGTCGGCAATGTAAGTGGGTTCGGGCGAAATTTCTTTGACTCGTTCTCCGGTTTCCACCCGTCGCACCACATCGACAATTTTGGCGTAGTCTCCGGTTCCCACTACGGCAACGGCTTCGGGCAATTCGGAGAGCAATTCCTCTTGGAAATGTTGCGCCATGCACCCGGTAATAATCACTTTTTTATCGGCTTCGGCAAGTTCGACCAACGTCCGCACCGATTCTTCCCGCGCCGCTTGGATGAAACTGCAAGTGTTGACGATGACGTAATCGGCAAGTTCTTCATTGGCATCGACGGGATACCCCGCTTGGGCGAGTAAGCCCAGCATATGCTCGGTATCGATGCGATTTTTTTCGCAGCCCAGGTGAGAAATGGCGATCGTCGGCTTGTTGCCCATTGAAAACTTTGGTCTATGTTTTAATAGATTTAGCAGAGATAATTCTAGAAGAAAAACCAAGATTTGTCAATTGCACCGATCGCTATAACCCAATTTGATTTTGTATCTGTAAACCATCTTCTCAAAAGTATTTGAAAGTCTTTTAAAGTGAGTGGTTCGTGGTTAATACTAGCTTCTTCCACCCATTACCCATTACCGAATTTTGACAATTTCATAGCCAATCGCTCTAGACTTGAGCTACACTACGGATGGCAAATTACCGTTGGGCGATCGATCGGACGATCGCTGGCTCGGCGGCACATCTAGCGTTATATCGTCGAAGACACAACAAGCGTGTTATGACTGACCTCAATCGCGGTATTATGAAATTCAAGGGAGCCGATACTCCCTTTGCTGTCGCCATTTCCACCATTTTGGTCTTGGGTGGCATTGCGTTTCTGCTCTGGTGGGCGTATCAGTCTGCCTATGTCGGCATTTAATCCGAGGTAGGCAAACGCTCATTCGAGACCCCGAACTCGGAAACCCCTGAGTGAGGATCGATCGAACTTATCACGCACAGAATTCAGGAGTCAGGAGCCAGAATTCCGAATTGAATCTCGATCGAGTAGAAGATGAATCCAAAGGGATAAGACCCCCAATCCATCGAAAACTGAGTGGTTTTCAATCGGGGGGTGGGAAGTGAATCTCGAACAGTCGAACGATCGTGCGCCTAGCCTAAATTCTGAACTCCTGAATTCTGACTCCTGAATTCTTCTTCAACCATCTTTCCGTTGACCGATCTATTTCCTATTGTTTTAGCTGCGGATGTCGAGCCACTCCTTGGGGAAGTTTGGCTCGACATTCTCGTTCTCGGGATTATGCTGTTACTCTCCGGCTTCTTTTCCGGATCGGAGACGGCACTCACCGCTCTCGATAATTTTAAGTTAAGGGCATTAATTCGGGAATATCCCACCTCAAACACCATGTTTCGCCTGTTACTGGAACATCGGGCGCGGTTTATTATCACGCTGCTGGTGGGCAATACGCTGATCAATAACTTTTCGGCAATTCTCACCAGCAATTTGTTTAGTTTGTGGTTAGGAAATCAAGGTATCGGGATTGCCACGGGAGTCGTTACCTTTTTAGTCCTAACTTTTGGAGAAATTCTCCCGAAATCCCTGGCAATTAACAACGTTTTGCCCGTGTTTATGATGGTGGCGCGTCCGATTTACTGGCTCTCGCAACTGTTTTCAGGGTTGGGCATCATTCCCATGTTTGAAGCCATTACTCAAGTGGCATTGCACCGCTTTCAACATAAGGACGCGCAGCAAGGCGAATCGGTGAAAGATTTGCAGTTAATGATCGAAATTCTGGGTGGGAAGGGCAAGCTGGATTTGCACAAACACCAGCTTCTCAATAAAGCCCTAATGCTCGATCGCCTCAGTGCTAAAGAGTTGGTCAAACCTCGCATCGATATGCAAACCATTTCTCACGAAGCGTCGCTGCAAGAATTGGTGGATTTATGCTTGGAAACGGGATATTCTCGAATTCCCGTTCAGGAAGAATCGAAGGATCGAATTGTAGGAATCGCCCATCTCAAACGCGCGTTACACCAACTAAAATTCAATCGATCGAGCGGATTGGGTAGCGATCGAGTGATGGCGGCAACTGACCCCCCCGTCTACGTTCCCGACACCAAACGAGTTGCCGATTTGCTCAAAGAAATGCTCCACCAACGCCTGCACATGGCGATTGTGGTAGACGAATACGGCGGAACAGTAGGCTTAATTACCTTGGAAGATATTTTAGAAGAATTGGTGGGAGAAATTTACGACGAGAGCGATTATCCAAGTCGCGCGTTGCGAGAACGGCAAGCCTCGCAACTTTAATCGAATCGCTTCTTTTCGATCGCCCGTTGCTGAAAATTTCAGAAGTGAGCGCTATCATCAAAGGAGTCCATCCCGCAGCTTGAATCGTGAATAAACCTCCCAACGGTCGATTGGTGTTGAACCATTCGACTCACATCCCCGGATTAATCCCCATCTTAGAACGCCTCACTTGCGAAAACGGCATTCAAACGATTACCCCCGGCGTCATCGGACGGGTTAGAGGTCATTCTCCCAAACTGAAGCTGAGAGTTTCCGTACCGATTCGGGGGGGATTTAAAGTTTTGGCACGCCAGGGAAAAACCGTTCAAGAAGTTTTTATTTTGGCAACGCTGAGTCAGGAAGAATTAGAAGCCGCACTCGATCGGATTTTGAAAATTAAGTGACGTTTCAGTGCCTACCCTGGCAATCGAGACAAGACTCCCAAATGGAGTCGCTGACGCCTAGGGCAGCCATACCGAAGGCTATACGTGGGGGATTGACCCGATCCGATCGAGCGCAAGAACGAACGGCTCATTCAAAATTTCGAGAATTAACCTAAGTTGTTATTCCTAAATTGAGGCTTTGCCAATTCTCCTGAATTCTCATTAAAAAGGGAGGTTCAGGAGGAGCGAACTGCCAGTCGTTTGAACTAGCAACTTCCGCGAATTACTGAGCGCCAGGGTAAACCTTATCAGCAACAAATACGGGCTTATTGGTATATTCAGCCTCGAGTTTCTCTTCTACGGATAAATCCCATTGTAAATCGTACTCTTTGTCAAAATCTGCTTTGACAAACGGACGCAGGACGCCAGTTACGGTCACCGTTCCACCATCTGCGGGAATGGTGTCGGGAGAAAGATTGATAACCATTAAGTCCTCACCGCCGAATAAATCTGCGTCGTTCATCGTAAACGTATTTGCCGATAGGACTTCGTCGATGTCGCCTTCGATGGCAATTTGTTTATTGTAGAAATTTCCGGGATTTTCGGTGACTTCACCTGGATCGGGCGACAGGGCTAAAGACTCTGCCAATAAAGCCGGTTTGGTTTCGTATTCGACAAAGATTTCCGGATCTAACGCCAGATTAAATTCTCGATTGACGTCGGCAACAACAAAGGGAGAAACTTCTCCAGTAATTTGGACTTCGGTATCGTCATCTTGGGGTAAAGTGAAGGGTTGACCCGTGGTATTGATAACGAGGATACTTTCGCCTCCCAATAGCGCTTCATCTTCAACTAAAAATGCAGAGTCTCCTACGGTTTTTTTGACGTTACTCCTAATGGTAACGAGCTGATTGTCGAGGGCTTCGGGATTTTCGGCAACTTCTTCTGTGGTGACGTTCGTGCCGCCGAGATCTTCAACTTCTTCATTCGACGAACAAGCGGGTAGAACGATTGCCATCACTCCCAGGGCGATCGCACCAAATTGACGGGGAAACAGCGCTAAATTTTTGTGGTTCAAACGACTGACCATCGTGAGAGATCTCCTAACTAAATTTATTACATCGCTGGTTACGAAGACAGTTCCAGACTATCGCGATAGCCCCGAAACTTCTCTCTACCAAAGGAACGATGTTATTCTCTATCGGATGGTAGATTGCGATCGAATGCATTCGGGAATTGCCAAAATTTCCCCAGATCGATCGAGCATTTCAGAACGATATTTTTCCGCAAATCTATCTTCCGAGAGTTTCGGTGCGGCATTCTATTCTGTAAAGTGAAAACCGAACATCATTCGGAATTGACGGTAAAATCATGAACAGACATCACGCTGCGTGGATCGAACGATTAGCGCGATTCGGCTACGCAGCCAAAGGCGTTGTTTACGCGACGGTCGGAATTATCTCAGCAAAAGCAGCTTTCTTTTCCGGATCTCCAGAGGGTTCGCGCGACGCACTCTCGGCAATTGCCGCTCAACCTTTCGGTCAATTTCTATTAGCACTGGTGGCAATTGGATTATTTGGATACGTGTTGTGGCGTTTCGTACAAGCTTTTAAAGATCCCGAATACGGGAATGCCACAGAAGCGAAAGATATCGTGCGACGTGTGGGATATGTAATGAGCGGTTTAGCTTACATGAGTTTAGCCTTCACTGCCCTGAAAATTATTGCGAGGGGACAAGATAGTAGCAGTGGGAATTCGGCTCAAACTTGGACAGCAAAACTGATGTCTCAACCCTTCGGTCAGTGGTTAGTAGGAACTGTTGGCGCTCTGGCAATTGGTTTGGGGGTTTATTACTTTTATCGAGCATTTAGCAATCGGTTTCGTAAAAAACTCAAATTTCATCAAATGCGCGATGAAACTCAAAACTTGGTCATCGGGATTGCTCGATTTGGGTTGAGCGCTCGAGGAGTGGTCTACTTCCTCATTGGTGGCTTCCTGATTCAAGCTGCTCGCAATTTCGATCCTAGTAAAGTCGAAACTTCTGAGGGCGTTTTGCAACAATTGAGCCAAAGACCGTTAATCTTGCTAATTGTTGCATTGGGTTTAATTTCCTACGGTCTGTATTTAGGAATTCAATCTCGATATCGTCGAATTTATGTTGATTAGTCTCGATTTTGATCGTCTATTTTAGTGGAGATGGAGATCGCCCTTGACTGCTCAAACTTTGAGATTCAAACACTTGTGCGGCTAAACTTGGATAAGAAATTTTGGCTCTGGCAAACACTTGTTTGGCTCTTTTAACCAAATCGGTTTTATAAATAAATTCATCTCGAGCATCCATGGGATAGCATTTCAATTTAAAATGGGTTCCCCAAGGTTTTTCTTCCATAATCACGAGGATGGGAAGGCTGAGTTGGGTGTATTTGCTAGTTTGAGCGACCCGATATAAAGTCTGGATGACCCAATCGGCATCAACATCGTGCGCGAAGTAAAAATCGGCGATCGTCTGGGCTTCGATTTCGCCTTGGTTGGCATTAGAAATGGCTTCCGTCCAAATTTTATTATGGGGAATGCTCACAGTATTATCGTCGGGAGTTTGGATGCGAATTGCTCGCAATCCGTAACTGATAATCTCGCCATAATCATCTCCAATTTTAATGCGATCGCCGACTTGATACGGGCTTTCAAATAGAGCAATAACCCCAGCAATCACGGAACTGACGTAGTCTTTAAAGGCAAAACCTAAGGCGACGGCGATCGTCCCCGTCACGGCAATTACATTACTCAGGGATAAGTCTAAAAATAGATTGCTAATAACAAATACGGCAATACTCAATAAGAAAGCCCGTAAAAAAGGCAAAGCTTGTTTGACTTTTAGCCGAAATCGCAAAGCAACGCTTTCCGACAGCCAAATCACGATATTGTTGACAAGGGAAAGTGAAAAATAGGAAAAAGAAATGACTAAAGCAGCTTTGATGATTTTGAGTTGAGTAATGTCTGTAAAAATTTCTTTAGCTTTTTCAGCGGTTTCGCTGCCGGCTTGTGCTAACCAAACTTCAAGCATATTTTTTCGATAAATAAACGACAAAATTAGATAAATTCAAGTAGGGGATATAACTTTTATAAAATCCCGTAACTTGGTTCTATAAATGCTCAATCTTCCACGAGAAATCGATTATTTATTAGATTGCTTTTTATGCGAAAAAAGTGAGCGGGATTGACGTGTAGCTTGTCGCCTCTCGCGTGAAGAAAATCCGATCGCCGCAAGATACCAATGCGAGAGCGAATAAAACTTTCGCTTTCATCTAAACTAATAGATAAGTGCGACAGGCTGGTATTTCCTTGTAATAATAGTGCGTAAAGAAAATGGCGATCGGCTTGCGTTAAATCGGGCAAATCGGGAAGTTTAACCCGTTGGGAAAGAGCCGAAACAACACTCGATTTGACTTCATCCGATTCTGCTTCAACCCGAGAAAGCGATAACAACCACAATTGGGCGGCAACTCGCGCGACACCTCGCGAAACTTTTGCTAACTTTTTAAAGTAATTGAGTTCGGATTGCGATCGCCAATTTGGAGATCGATCGCTCCAGTTTTCATCTGAATCTAAGTCTCGATCGTCCTCCCCAAAGTCGATCTCAAACTCATCGCTAACTGGACTTAACCAGTCTTTGAGTTGCTCTTCTTTTAAAGGCGGCAAAGAGACAGTTTGCTCGAAATACGCTCCCGTTTGACAGACGCAATCGAGATATTGCCAAGCCCAATCGTTACAACCGACCAACCAAAATCTCTCTCGATCTTGCGCGGCTAAGTTTTGCAGGTACTCAATACCATCTAAACCCTCAACGCAACGCAAGAAGCATTGGGATAAATCGGGAATGACGACAAGAATAGGACGCTTTTCTTCCGAAAATTTTACTGACAGTTGCGATCGCAACTTTTCGGGCAAACTCCTCCAATCGCTCGGTCGTTTTGCCGAGACCCCCAACTGAATCGCGTAAGCCTCGCGTCTTTCCCAAGTTTCAATTGCGGAAGTCAATAAGGCAGAAATATCATCGACAGGACTGCCTAAAATGACTAAACTATTTGCATTTTCTTGATCGTCTAACCAGTCGCCAATCGCCTCCTCTAATGCCGATTGAATGGCAGAGCGATCGCTATCCGGTGGGGGTAAATCTTGCAGTTTTCGTTCGATCGGCTTCCGATCTTGCGGTGGAAAACTGGAGGCAGGATCGTCCGTAAACTTGGCTTCTAACTCGGAGGCTTGAGCTTCAATTTCAGCACCCGCTTTCGGCAACCAGTTTCTGAGCTTCTCAAAAATAAAGTTTAAGTTAAAAGGCATTTCAATGATGACTGATGACTGATGACTTCCCCAGAAAAACTCGCGTCATATCTAACTCCAAAAATCGATCGATGGGAAGATAGACCCAATAGATCGATCTCTGGGGATCTCGACCTATTTTTTGAAATCCCAACGCCTCGATTAGCGGCTCGTAGCTGGGATGAAAAATCAAGCCGTAAAGGTCGCACAAATTGGGAAAATCTGCTTGCATTTTCGCTAGGGTTTGCTGACTGTCGGCGAGCAATTGACACACTTGGGGCGTTTGGTTGTAGGGTCGATCGATCGCCCAACTGCGAATGAAAACCGACGTACAATTCGGGTCTCCCGGTTTTGCCATTTTAATCGGATCGGTTTCTCGTGCCGAACTCAAATGCAAGCTTTGAGAAGGCGGTTGAAAGAAGCACCCTTCCGATTCCGGTGCGGTGGGATAAAACAGGGAAAACCCGACGGCATTGCGGTTGTCGTCGCGTCGCAACACCCGCATTCCTGTACTGTAGCCCTGAGCCCAAGTTCGCAACCACCGCGCGATATGTTGGGGAATCGTGGCTGTATTGTTATTCATCCAGTTGTAGTTGCGGGCGAGAAAATTAGCAACGGGAATCGCATCGGTGCGCGGATTGAAAGCATCGCTCAGAAAGTGAAGTTCGGGTTCGGATTTTGCCGCGTTCTTCAAGTCGGGAAGCGGGTTAATTTGCACGCAAATCGTGTTACCGTCGAATTTTTTGGTCAGCAAATGCAGGGCTGCCAACTTATCGAGCATCATACCAGCCGCCCGTTCGCTCCCTCGTTCTTCCCGTGCGTAAAATAAAGCAGCGGCTTCCCGATGAGTGCAAGGAATCAATCCTTCCGGCAAACTCAGTTCGCCAATGGGCGGTTCGATCACATTTCCCGCCTCAAGTTGCTGCTTGAGGAATAAGTACGCCCACAACCGCACGAAGCACTCGGCACGACGGCGGGTGAAGCCCACCCGATCGATCAATTGGGCAGTATAGTGGTTTTGTCGATCGGAGGGAAACCACCGATCGATCTGTTCTGGATACAGCTTCGCTGCGAACATCAATACACCGTTAGTTGGGTTTGGGGTTTGTTAGTGGTTAGTTGTTTCTCGCCCCCTGCTCCCCCCGCTCTCTTCTTCCTACTTCAGTTTACTTCACCTCCTTACCTTCTGAAGCCGATCTATCGTCGAACGTACTTGCTTCCCCGAACCGCTCGTTGCAGTTGCGCGGATGCAGGCATCACAATAACTCTATCGATGCCAGTTCGTTGTTATCCCCGCGATCGCTTTAACAAAAGTTAATGAAATCGATCCGGATCTCTAGGGAGACGTTGCGAACACCAGTCATACTCAGTTCGATCGAGCGTGAATGTAAATTTTCTTTACAAAACGCATAAAAAGATCGAGTTGAGACTGAGTAAAAACTGATGGCATAGCTGTCGGTGTTGTCATCTCCAGATGACGCTCCCGCAGCAACACCCCAAACCAAGGAGGCAACCATGTTTGTTGCGAATTCGGTCGTTCGTTCGACAGGTCGGAATTCCCGCAGTTTCTCATCCCAGCGCTCAAAACCCCATCCCAAAAGCCATTCATCCGTTTTTCTGTCCACCATTCCAGACAGTTTCGTCGGTGGCGTGTTAATCGTGGCAGAATCCGGTGAAGTCGTTTATGCCAATTCCAAGGCTCGCACGTTGTGTCGGCGGCTTTCTTCTCCTTCATCTCCACCGACAGCCATTCCGGATGTTGTTTGGCAATTGTGTCAATCGTCGATCGAAAGTCAAGAGATTTTTCCCGATTGCAATCTGATTTTAGAATCCAATGCGGAGATCGATGGCGATCTCATTTGCCTGCGAGTTCGCTACTTCGAGTGCGATCGCCGCGACGGGCTCTGCTGGCTCGTCAACCTCGATGAAGTTTAAGTCATTCATCCGCCCGTTCTGACGATCGATCGATGCAGTCCGTCCGTTTCCCGATCGATACTCGCTACGAGAAAAGCCATTTTAAAACGTCTTTTCTGGGAATATACTACTCAATAACATCGAGTCCCCGTGCGAGGGACTTTAACATTGTCACCACTCGCGCAGCATTTTTGTTAGAGCATCATCGATCAATCTCTTGAAGTCTGGTAAAACCGTGACAATTAAAAAGGTGTCAACATGCGGATGACCCGTGCGATCGAGAACGGATAAGCTCCAATTTAAAGTTCAGCTTATCAGAGTCAAGCAACCCGATCAAATCCTATAACACGAACGGATTACTGCTGACGAAACGTACAACATCAGGGTCTCTAGTGCATCGATACCTATATCATCAAGAGCCATGTACGATTCGCATTTTTCGACGATCTTAAAAATCGCTCGAACGATTAATCCCCAAATCCAAACCGATCGATCTTTCGATCTCGATTTAGACCGATTGCGCCAACTCCCGAGCGGGACGTTAGGCTACGAAGTCGCCCATTTTCTCGATCGTCACCATCTCGATCCCCTTGAGTCTGGAGATTGGATTCAGCGCACTCACGATATTTGGCACGTCCTCACCGGATTGTCTCCCTCTCCTGAAGATGAGTTGAAGTTACAAGCCTTCACTCGCGCTCAAGTTTTTCGCCCCTCTTGCGCGATCTTCGTCCTGGCAGGATTGCTCGCTCGCCAATGCCAACTCGAAGATATCCGCCAAGGCTTAGAACGCGGAAAAATGGCATCTCGATTGATCGATTGGGACATCGAATCGGATTGGGAAACACCCCTGGTTGAAGTGCGCCAAAAATTAGGAATTCTACCGTTTGACGGTGCTTAAAGGTGCATTTGCATTCTTGAATTTGCTATCTGCAAATCGATAACAACCCTTAAACACACAGATCGGGAGATCGAACTGTTTGCTGAATCCCGTCGCTGTCCCGATCGATCTTGTCCGCTAACCCAACTTTCTCAAGTTATAAAATTATTATGAGAGTGCAAGAAATTCTGCAAACTTGGTTGCAACAACTCGTCGATCGCGCCGATTTGCTAGAGGTGTCAACGGGTTTGTCGATCGCCCAAAATGTCCCCAGCGAAGTGCTGATGGAAACCAAAATCGATGGGATGCGATACTATCTCGTGCGTTGCCCCTCCCAACCGGATACCGATCGCGTTCGTCTCACACCCCGCGAACAAGCGATCGCCCAACTCATCGCCCAAGGGTTGCCCAACAAATGTATCGCCAAACAACTGGATATCAGTCCGTGGACGGTGGCGACCCACATCCGCCGATTGTTTGCCAAATTGGGTGTCAGCACCCGATCGGCAATGATTGCTAAAGTGATGTC
>DVED01000053.1 GCA_015295945.1 Oscillatoriales cyanobacterium M59_W2019_021
TGCTCTTGCTAAAGATTTAGATCTACATGGTTGCGGTTCTACGACGTATCGCAATGAAGCAAAAGCGAGAGGATTAGAGCCGGATGAATGCTATTGTGTAGGCGAACTCAAGGATATTCCAGACTTTGCGATCAAAGTCATCGTCACCAGCGGTGGTATTGATAAATTACAGGTTTATTTTTTTAACGGGTTATTAGACTAAATCAGGGCGAATGCCATTCACCCCTACACTCTTCTCCTCTGATGCCGTTAGGTGTTTAACTCAACCTTGACGACATCAGAAATTATGCACGCAATTGATTATTTTCTTCCTAATTCAACAGAAAAACAAGAAACCCTTCGCATTAGTTCCCTCCACGCTCTCGCCTATTGTCCGCGCCTTTTCTACCTTGAAGAAGTGGAAGAACTCTACACCCAAAATGCCGAAGTTTTCGCCGGACGACGGCTGCACACCGAACTAGAAAAACAGGAAGATGAAGATTGGGAAGACCTGTATTTGGAAAGCGAAGAATTGGGATTGCGGGGACGAGTGGATGCGCTGCGGACTCGCGACGGACAAACCATTCCCTACGAACACAAACGGGGGCGCTGCCATCGAGATGAAAACAAACAACCCCAAGCGTGGGATAGCGATAAACTGCAAATTTTGGCGTACTGCTGTTTGCTGGAATCCGCCCTGGGAATTGTTGTGAGCGAGGGGCGAATTCGCTATCATGCCGATAATGTATTGGTGACAGTTCCTCTGGATGATGAAGGGCGAAATGCAGTGCGAGAAGCTGTAGAAAAAGCCCGATCGATTCGCCAATCCCTCCACCGACCGCCCGTTACCGAGAACGAGCGACTGTGCGCCAAATGCTCTCTCTCCCCCGTTTGTTTGCCCGAAGAAGCGCGACTTTCTCACGACAAAGAATGGCAACCCATCCGGTTATTTCCCCAAGACGACGATCGCCAAATCCTCCATATTCCAGAAGCGGGAACGGCAGTCGGCAGAACTGGAGAACAACTCAAAATTACCCGCCGCAACCAACCTATTGAAAAAGTTGCCATCGGGCAAATCGAACAAGTGGTTCTCCATAGTTTCTCCCAAATTTCTACCCAGGCAATGCACTTTTGCGCCGGACGGGGAATCGGCATCCATTTTATCTCCGGTGGCGGGCGCTATATCGGTAGTTTTGACAGTCGCCAAGGGAGTATCCAGCGCCGCATTCGCCAATATCAAGCCCTCAGTCAACCGGAAACTTGTCTGGAATTGGCGCGGAAGTTGGTGAGTTGCCGAGGTGGGGGACAGCGCAAATTTTTGATGCGGGGATTGCGAGGAATGAAGGTGAAATCGGCGAAGTTGGAACGCGCCATCACCCAGATGAAATCGATTCTCAAGCAAATTCCTAAAACCGCTTCCATCGATTCGCTGTTGGGGGTCGAAGGCAGTCTCGGCGCCTTGTATTTCGGGGCGCTACCTTGCCTGATTCAACCCGACGTGCCGCCAGAATTGCATTTTTCGGGTCGCAATCGTCGTCCCCCCAAAGATCGATTCAATGCCCTTCTCAGTTTTGGTTACGCACTCTTAATTAAAGATGTAATCAATGCAATTCTCACTGTAGGGTTGGAGTCTGCCTTGGGATTCTACCACCAACCTCGCAGTCAAGCTGCACCTCTAGCGCTAGATTTGATGGAGATTTTTCGGGTTCCTCTGGTGGATATGCCTGTAATGGCGGCGGTGAATCGGGGACAGTGGGATGTGGCGGCGGATTTTGAGGTGCGCGGGTCGCAAGTGTGGCTGAGCGATGGGGGACGGCGCAAGTTTATCGGTTTGTACGAACAGCGAAAGGCGGAAACCTGGAAGCATCCAGCGATGGGGTATTCCCTAACCTATCGTCGCTTGCTGGAGTTGGAGGTGCGGTTGTTGGAAAAGGAATGGATGGGTGAAGGGGGTTTGTTTGCACAGTTGGTGTTGCGGTAGCCCTCACCCCCTGACCCCCTGTCCCAAAAATGGGAGAGGGGGAACCCGAGGTTCACAACTTCCTTTCTGGCTCCCCTTCTCCCGGCTTGGGAGAAGGGGCTGGGGATAAGGGCAAGTGGTTGATAAACAGTCGGGGAGAGGTCAACCTACCGTTTTCAGCTAGGAAAGTTCTTCAGTCCGCGTAGGCGGACTTAGCTCCTGTCGCCGCGATTTCTAATCGCCGGGAGCCTTACAAGAGAGGTGACGAAATGGCAGAACAGAAACATTGGTATTTGATTTGTTACGATATTCGCTGTCCCAAACGCTGGCGCAAGGCGTACAAGCTGTTGAATGGCTATGGGGAACGGCTGCAATACTCGATTTTTCGCTGCTGGTTGAGTTCGCGCAGCCGGGAGAAGTTGCGGTGGGAGTTGGAGAAGGTGTTGGCGGCGGAGGATGATTTGCTGCTGATTCGCTTGTCGCACCAGTGCGTGCGGGATTTGCGGGGGTACAATCGATCGGAGGCTTGGGTGCTGGAGGAGGCGAGTTTTCGGGTGATTTGAACGGCTTTGTCGTGCAATTTTGCAAGCACCTCCGCTTGTGTTGGCTGGGAAGATCGATTTTTCGCCCGAAACTTTTATCGGGTAAGCGTTTGAGCGATTTTAGGAGGGCTGGAGGTGCTTGCAAAACCTGGAAACGCCTGCTATGATTGGGTTTGAGGAAATCAGTTTAGGTCTTCGACAGGAGGTTTTGACCCCAATATGCAGTTAACGCGGGAGGTGCTTGCAAAAGTGTTTCAGAGCCGTTGCTGGGTAAGGGTTTCAGCCCCCGCCGTGCGATTACCTTAGATGCCGTTAGGCGTTGAGCACATAGTGAGAATGACATTTTTGGACGGTTTCCAGACGTGCGATTACCTTAGATGCCGTTAGGCGTTGAGCACGGTTGATTGAGTCAAATAAATCGTCAAATTCCGTGTGCGATTACCTTAGATGCCGTTAGGCGTTGAGCACGCAAAGAAATCCGGGCTGCCAGCGACAACAATCGCCGTGCGATTACCTTAGATGCCGTTAGGCGTTGAGCACTCAATGCCGGGAGCTGTCCTACTATCGAAGCGGAGTGCGATTACCTTAGATGCCGTTAGGCGTTGAGCACAATTAACAAAGATAGCGTCTATGTGTGTGGGACTAGTGCGATTACCTTAGATGCCGTTAGGCGTTGAGCACTTATATACCTTTACCATACCCGCCATCGAAGGCGCGTGCGATTACCTTAGATGCCGTTAGGCGTTGAGCACGACAGTGATACGAGTGACTCGGTGTACCACTGTACCTCGTGCGATTACCTTAGATGCCGTTAGGCGTTGAGCACAACACGAAAGAGACCATTCAACAAACCAAAACCCGCGTGCGATTACCTTAGATGCCGTTAGGCGTTGAGCACACAACAAGGTGGATAGTATTCACCGTTTTATCTCGTGCGATTACCTTAGATGCCGTTAGGCGTTGAGCACAAACCAAAACCTTTTATCAAATGGGCAGGCGGTAAACAGTGCGATTACCTTAGATGCCGTTAGGCGTTGAGCACCCGGGTGGCTCGGTTCAAATCCGCCGAAGGCGACCTAGAGTGCGATTACCTTAGATGCCGTTAGGCGTTGAGCACTAAGGCGATTTATTACGTCCGTAGCGTCCAGAAAGTGCGATTACCTTAGATGCCGTTAGGCGTTGAGCACGAATACACTCAAACCGCGAAAGCGACAGGTCTAAATGTGCGATTACCTTAGATGCCGTTAGGCGTTGAGCACTTTTTTATCTTCGTCCGGTTGGGAATTACTCAGATGTGCGATTACCTTAGATGCCGTTAGGCGTTGAGCACTATGAGGTGTACATTATATCGTACACCTTATGGGGAGGTGCGATTACCTTAGATGCCGTTAGGCGTTGAGCACGCATCTCGTCAAACTACTACGGGCGTATGGTACACGGCGTGCGATTACCTTAGATGCCGTTAGGCGTTGAGCACTTTGCAATCCGAACACCTTTTTTATCGCGATTTTTCGTGCGATTACCTTAGATGCCGTTAGGCGTTGAGCACACTTGTCAATGGCAATTTCCCTACGGATCGGAGCAAGTGCGATTACCTTAGATGCCGTTAGGCGTTGAGCACCCAAGTCAAATACCCCGCAGGAAAAGCCTTTGAGGGTGTGCGATTACCTTAGATGCCGTTAGGCGTTGAGCACTTATTTGGAAATAGGAGTTAGAAAAAAATGGACATCAGTGCGATTACCTTAGATGCCGTTAGGCGTTGAGCACTCATAACTACGGGCTTTATGCAAGGGTTCACGCGAGTGCGATTACCTTAGATGCCGTTAGGCGTTGAGCACCCAGGTTGGGATACGAGGTCATCTTGGTTCCCGAACGTGCGATTACCTTAGATGCCGTTAGGCGTTGAGCACCCGATCGAGTTGGTCGATTGGGTCGGAAATGGTGGTGCGATTACCTTAGATGCCGTTAGGCGTTGAGCACCTCCCGTGTCAACGATTTCTAATAGTAGTCCTACCTAGTGCGATTACCTTAGATGCCGTTAGGCGTTGAGCACAGGCATACCCAGAGTCCACTGGGGTCTACAACCCTCGTGTGCGATTACCTTAGATGCCGTTAGGCGTTGAGCACGTCAAGCTTAATTACACGAATAGTACGAATCCTGCGTGCGATTACCTTAGATGCCGTTAGGCGTTGAGCACTATTCCTGCCTGATACGGCAAGCATTGACCAAACATGTGCGATTACCTTAGATGCCGTTAGGCGTTGAGCACTTAAAACCAGATTGAGTCAAGCTCTTCGTCAGTCCAGTGCGATTACCTTAGATGCCGTTAGGCGTTGAGCACAATATTTCAGCTTAGCAAAGGACTCGGAGTCCGCTCGTGCGATTACCTTAGATGCCGTTAGGCGTTGAGCACACTACCGTAACAGAGCTTGATACAAAACTGATGGAGTGCGATTACCTTAGATGCCGTTAGGCGTCGATCGCTTCATACGCCGATACAGCTTGCAGTTGCAAGTTTTAGTGTAACAAACATCGGGTGGTGGGTTACGGCACGGATTCAAACGGATTGGTTTTTCCGATCGATCGTACCCGTGCCTAACCCACCCTACGAAACATAAGCTCTGATTATCACTGCAAGTACAGGAGAGCCGATGCCGTTAAGCGGTTAATTGTCACTCACTGAAAAATCGGCAAAATCGATATAAACATCTCTCGGCGTTGCCCAAGAAGCATTTCCACCGCCAAAAAAGGTGGAAAAGAAAAGTCCTTCAATTTTTAAAACTTCCGTCGTCCGAAAGGTTAAGTTTTGCCGATCGACCCTTTCCGTTCCATCCACATAAACTCGAACTCGTCCGTTGTTTTCGTCAGGATCGTTCAGCGTCACAACTTGCTCTAAATGATACCACCTTCCCGGTTGAAATTGCCAGCTTCCCCGACCGATCGAAGTCCCGTACTCTTCGCTTGTGGGTAAATAGGCATACACTTCTCCTTTGCCGTCTCTACGCCACATATAGCGCGTGGAAAAACCATCAGTTCCGTCGGGAATTTTGCCACCACTATTCCCCCTGCCACCAAATAAACCGGGGAGTTTTCCCCCTTTGACAAAATCGAAATTTTCGGAAAAACGGACATAATAACTCAAGCGCAATCGATCGCGCGGTTCCATGCCTAAATCCGCATAAAATTGGCTGCCCCCAATAGGTCTCTCTTCCCGTCGCGACACCCTGGGACTGGCGGAACCTGCGGGATAGAAAACGCGAATAATTTGGTTGAATTTTCCAGTTTCATCGTCGATAACTTCTAAGTTTTCCCAACCCCAATCTCCTCGATTGCGGATGCCCCAGTGTTGTTTCCAGTTGCGATCATCCAATTTTCCTTCCCATAAAGTATTATTGTTCTGAGGACGATTTCGTTGGGATTGTGCGGTCGATCGAGCGGATTCGGAACTCGAACAACCGGGCAGCGTTAATAAGCTTTGGCAGCCAACGAAAATCGTTAAAAAAGCGGCGATCGTCCTAAATTTCACGAGCTTTCTCTTGAGGTTGATTTCGGTAAAGAAATGCTAGAAATCTGAGTATTAACTGCATTATTCTTAACGATTTGCGTTGCCTCTAAAGGACGGCGATTCATGGCAACGTATTCTACCGTTACATCTTGGGTATCTTGGAGGACGATCGCCCGTTCTAGGGTATTCTCGAAATCCAAGTTTTTCAAGGATGCTCGATCGACTCTTTCTATGACAATTCCATTTTGAAAAGATTGACTATCCGATTCACTATAACATATAGTAAAGCCATTAATTTGGATGTCTTCTAGGGAAGTATCATCAGGTTTGGCAGGCGAAATTTTTAAGATAGAATCGCGAGTTTGGAGATCGAAGCGAGCTTGTAAAACCGTGCGATCGATCCCTACTCCTTTCAGATTAACATGACTGCGACGAATGGTGATCGGCGTCTGTAAATCTAGTTCTCCGAGGGGCAAATTAACTTGGATAGGGGTTGTATTAGAAGCGCGATCGAGTAAGGCTTGCAATGCCGCAGAATCGTCGCGATCGTCGTTAGGAATAACCCCATACTCCGAAGCTTCTAGAATTTGTACGGGTGTACTCGCAACCTGCCGAGAACGCCACCACAAATCAGCAATATCTTGAGTGGGATTGATGAGTCCGGCGATGGTTAACAAAACGACAACAAATGCGACAATCTGAGAATACATTAAAAATGACGATGTTTTCGTCTTGAAAAACTTTTCCACTCCCGTTCCTGCCGCACTAATACTTTGATTGCCTCGATTCGCCCATTTTTGTTGTGCCAGATTCATTTGCGTCCACACTTTAATCGCTGCGGAACTCCACTGGGAAGATAAGAGCAATAGTAAATGAACGGGTTTGAGATGAGAAGGTCTTCCCCAAAAAATAATCGCCAAAATTAAGGGACGGCTGAATAAAATCCAAGCACAGAGAATGCCAAAAATCAACCACTGACCGCGAATTAAGGCTAATAAAAGCAAACTCGGTGTAACTAATGCCGTCCAAATACTGATACGCTGATCCAGCAAACAGTACCAGATAAATCCGCCCATTTTTCCCGGTCCCAAAGCGATCGCCCGATCGCTATTTCGCAGCATATTGCCATACCAGCGACGCATATTATTATACGCCCGTTGCATCAGCGAACCGGAAATAGTCTCGATCGAATAGACGATAACATCGGGAATATAGAGCATATCGTACCCGCGTTCGAGCAACCAATACCAGGTACTTTTATCGTCGCCGGAAAGGAACTTAAACCGACCCCACAGCCAATCATCTAAAGTATCCACTTCCAATCGATCGGCAAAGGTAGGATGCAGCGCAGCTTCCGATCGAAATAGGGAAAAACGCCCCGTCAAACACAATACTTTATGGGATAAAGAGAGCGAACACATTTGATAGTGTCGTTGGGATAAACGCAGGTGAAACCATTCTGAAAACAAGTACGATCCTTGAACGATCGGTAACTCATCGGTGGTCAAAGCACCCATTTTGGGAAACATCCGAAAGAAGGGCAAACACCCGCGCAACGTTCCCGGCGTGAGTTCCGAATCGCCATCCATTAAAGCAACGACGGTATCCTCCGGTAAATTCATTTTTGCCAATTCCCGCAGCGCGTCCGCCATTGCTTTTCGCTTCCCATCTTTTTGGGTCATCTGGATGAGTTGCGTCGAGTTCCAATCGAGATTTTCCGACTCTAAAACCTCGCGGATAAATTGGTTCTCTGCATCGCCGCTACTGTTGACTAAAATAATCGTCGGACGCGCCAAAGTTTTCACTTCCCGCGCGATCGCCCGAAACACGCGATCGGTAATCCATTCCTGCTCCTTAAACGTGGGAATCACGAATACCATTTGCGGCAACTCTTCCACGGGAATCGCATTGGCTTGGCGCCGCCACTGAGGAAACACCCAATGCTGATAAAACCGACTCCGCACAACCTGAAAACCCAGCCAAGACCAGCGCCAAGTTCCCACAATTCCCATACTCACCAATCCAGACGCGCCTAAAATCGCCAGCTTATCCGGATCGCGAAAATGATACAATCCCAGCAATCCCACCAGGGCTATAACCAGGATAGCAATCCAACCCACAAAGGGGTGATCGCATTTATTTCCCTTCGTCATCATGCGTTCTTTAAATATTAGTGGTCATTTGGAGTTTGAAGTAGGTAGGGAGTGCCCCCGGAACGAAACGCACCATCCCCAATTACCCATTACCAAAAACTTTTCTGCTTGAACGTCAAACGAGTGGCTTGTCCGACACCGCAAAACTGCATAGACTGTTCGGCATTGGGTGGCGGGGGAATTTTCACCGTGACCCGCGTTAAAGGTTGTCCGACGAAATTGGGGGGAATAGCAGGTGCTAAGGCTTGAACTTGCATCAAGCGGGTGCGTTCTTCCACCGCTTGGATGCTGCTGACGGGTTGCATCAGGGCAACTTCTCCGGTTAGCTTCTCGCCGTAGCCTTCCACCCGAACGCGCACGGGTTTGTTGGCATCGATGCGGCTGGCTTGTTTGGCATTGACGATCGCCTCGACCCAAACATCGTTACAATCAATTAAACTCAGCACAAATTCCGACTCGTTGAGTTTTTCGCCCCGTTCCCGTTCCGTTTGATACACCACACCCGTAAAGGGGGCGGTAATTTCCAGCTTTTGTTTGTCGCTGTAGGGAGATTGGGCGTTTTGTAGTTGCAGTTTGTTTTGACCGAGTTGGGTCGTCAGCGTTGCCACCAAGTTGGTTTGTTCTTGGATTTTTTGCAGCAATTCCAACCGTTGTGCTTGCAGATTGGTTTTGGTGGTGTGGTACTGTCCCGTCGGCATTCCCGATTGCGAGGCAGCTAAGGTGGTTTGCGCCCCATCTAACGCCGCTTGCAACCGCGCGACTTCGGCTTCTGCGGCATCCCACTCCGATTTCAACTGTTCTACCCGTTCCGAGGACACCGCACTCCCATCCAGGGAAACCCCCCGTTCGGCAGCAGCCACCGTCGCTTGCGCCTCTTCTAAGGCAGCTTGCGCTTGCACCACTTTCGCTTCGGCGGTTTCCCATTCCGCCTGCAACCGATCTACCCTTTCTTGGGACACCACTTCGGGAATGTCGCGGGAGTTGATGGCAACGCCGCTTTCGGTGGCGTTGAGGGTGGCGTTGGCGATATCGAGGGCGGATTTCGATCGCCGCACTTCCGCTTCTGCCGCTTTCCACGCTGCTTTGGCGCGATCGACCTGTTGCTCGGAAATAGCGCCGGAATCGAGCAAGCTGGCATAGCGTTGGTAGTCGGAATAGGCGGCTTCGGCGGCGGCGGCGGCAGAGTCGAGTTCGGCTTGTTTTTGGGCGACGCTACCAGAAGCGATATCGACATCCATCCCGCTTCCGAGTAATTGTTGGTGGCGTTGGTAGTTGGTGCGGGCGGTATTGGCTTCGGCAATGGCGCTATCGAGTTGGGCGCGATATCGATCGATATCGCCGGAAACCATCGCCACATCTAAGCCGCCTTCTAAGGCGTCTTGGTAACGGAAGTAATTTTCACGGGTGGCTTCGGCACGGGCGATGGCGGCGTCGAGGAGGGCTTGTTGCTGGCTGACTTCTCCCGAAGCCAGGGTGGTATCGGCAACTTGTAAATCCCCTTCACGAGTATCTAAGGTCTGCAACTGCAAGTCGAGGGTATCGAGGAGTTGCTTCGCCGCTGCTAATTTGGCTTCGTCGGTTTTGACGCTTTCTTGCAGTTTCAGCAGGGTTTGCTCTTGGCTCAAACTGCGCTGGATGCGGGCGAGAACTTGGTTTGATTGCACCCAAACTCCCGGTTGGGCGTAGAAGTCTTGAATTTCACCGTCGATGGGCGATCGCAACCGGACGATGCGGCTATTAATCGTACCATTGTCGATCGCCAAGTGGGTGGCTCGATAGCCTAATACGGCTATTCCCCCGGCTACCGTTACCGCTCCCAACGATAGAAATGCCGCTGCTTTGATGGCTCGCTGGCGCATTTCGGGGGGGTGACGATCCGGCGATCGTTTTTCTACCTCGGGGAGGCGTTCTAAGGGCTTTAAGACAGTGGTCATGGAGTTTTCGATGTTCGGCAGGTCTACTTGAATTCAGTGTTTCTCAGGAGCGAACGAATCAAAATCAAGGAGAAACCCAGCAAAAACAACTGAGTGAGAGAGCGAGAAACTTCACAAAACCCAGTAGAAACACTGATGATATCCTACACATTTTCAATTCAATGACAAGTCAAAATACAGTGTTTTTACGTATTTTTAACGAAATCTTTAAAAATGAATTCTTAATATGCGGAGATTTTTAAATGCGGGATTTCGTTCCAAAAGGCTGCGGTCTTCATCCCGAATTTACAGATTTTTGATAAAAATAGTCCTAAATTTAAATTTTGGGTAAAGTTAAAACTGAAAGATTGACAAATCGATCGTTGTATCCATTAACGTCCGGATTTGAAACCGTGGCGACCTCAGTAGGTCGCGCTCTCCTCCCCCGGCTTCCCTCGTTCCCACTGCTGTCTCGAGGCGGACTTGATACAATGGGAACAGACAACCTCGTATCGCGGGTCTATTTCCATCGACCCCACCTCTATATTGATATCCTTAAAGTTAAGTAGATGACTCTAGCAGCGATCGATTTTCCGGTATTTCACCCTATCTTTGCCGCGTTGCCTCTCGACAGCATCTTTTCCACTCAAGGGATTATGGTCATGCTGTTGGCGGCATACGCAGTCGCTATGTGGATGTTCCTGACCAGCGCCCCCAAAGTCCATACGGTTATGGTTTCGGATTTGGAAATCGCGCGACAGTTTTACGAAGGACTCTTAGAACTGACGGCTGCTGAAGTTCCTCTCCACTACTACTACAACTACGAGCAAACCCTGGGAACGGCGGGAATCGATCCCCTGTACGTCTCGTCTGACTTCAGCACCACGGCATCCCAACGCGCCGACTTACCCGACGGACTGTGGTACCAACTCAAGAAAAATACCCAACTCCACGTCATCTCCGGCGCCAGTTTGGGACAGAAGAACCGCCAGCGCCACGTTTGTTTCGATCGCGAGTGTTTGGAAGAGGTCTTGCTGCGATCGCAAACTCGGGGAACCAAGTACAAAATCCGCCGAGAAAAACCCCTCAATTTCTTAGTGAAAGATCTCGAAGGACGGATTATCGAACTCGCGGAAGTTTCCAGCTAACCCCAATTTCGGTAACAAAGCCCCCCCTAACAGACCAGGGCTGTTTCATTTTCATGAATTTTAGCTTATGTTTGCACCGCCAATAGGTCTAGAGCGGGTTAATAAATTGCCTCTAATTTTTTAGGCGATCGAA
>DVED01000122.1 GCA_015295945.1 Oscillatoriales cyanobacterium M59_W2019_021
GATGCCAACGGCGAATACAGCTTCGACAACCTGTCTCCCGAAACTTATACTGTTGCCGAGGTGCAACAATCGGGATGGACGCAAACCTCTCCGGCGATCGGTATATTAGGAGAAGTGTTCAATGCCGACTTTAGCGATACAGACGGCGATCCCGATCTCGATGGATTCACCATCGACAATACGGGAGGTGCTGTTGCCGGATTGTGGCATCTCTCCACCGGACGCGGCAACCAACCCGGTCACTCTGCCGATGATAGCCTGTATTTTGGCACCGGAGAAGGAGTCGATGGTGGCGGCAATTATGATGTCGGACATACCGCCGGACGAGTTACCTCCCCAGTGATTGACTTAACGGGTATTGGCAGTGCCGAACTGTCTTTCAATTACATCCTTGCCAGTGAAGGCGGGAATCCCTGGGATAGTGCCAGAGTTCTGATTTCTCAGGACGGTGGCGTGTTTGAGCCGATCGCTTCTAATGTATCAGAATTGGTAGACCCCACCACAGGTTGGACGAATGCCACTGTCGATTTATCGGCTTATGCAGGTAGCAATATTGAGATTCGGTTTGACTTTGATACGATCGATTCTATCGGCAACAATTTTGAAGGTTGGTATGTTGACGATATCGTCGTCACCGAAGTTGGCAATGGGACGTATACCTTAGAACTCAACCCCGACGAAGCCGCAACGAACATCAACTTTGGCAACGCCGAACTCCAACCCGGCGAAATCCACGGTTATAAGTGGAATGACGAAGATGGCGATGGCGAATGGGATGGCAACGAATCGGCATTGTCTGGTTGGACGATTTACCTCGACGACAACCACAATGGGGAACTCGACGAAGACGAACAATCTGCCATTACCGATGCTAACGGCGAATATTCCTTCACCGAACTGGTTCCGGGAACCTACACCATTGCCGAAGTTCAACAAGACGGTTGGACACAAACTTCTCCCGATGGTAGTAATAATTCGATCGAACCCGACGATTATACCAACGGAACCCTTCTCAATACCATCCAACCCGGTGTTACCCTCTCAGCCGTCGGTTCTGGAGTCTCCAACAACCAAGTTCTTTCACAGACCAGTATCTACTCCTCAACCGGAACTCAGAATTTTAACAATTCTGCATCGTACTGGTACAAAGATGTAGCAGAATTACGTGCCGACTTCGACACGGCTACTTCTAGCGTCAGTATCGACTTTATTAGTGATGATTCTAGCGATATCGGTCAGCTAGAGGCATATGATGCCGATGGCAATCTGCTAGAAACCTATACCACCGCTGTCCTGACAACTGGACAAAGCGAAACCATGACCGTTACCCGCGATTCTGCGGATATCGCCTACATTCTGGCGACGGGTCAAGATGGTCTGAGTTTTGGCTATCTCGATAATCTCGTCTTCAGTAGTTCCGATTTCCACATCGTGGAAGTTGGCGACGGCGAAATTGTCACCGATATCAACTTCGGCAACCAACAAATCATTCCCGCCGAAATCCACGGCATCAAATGGAATGATATCAACGGCAATGGCAGCCAAGATGCGGACGAACTGGGATTGGAAGGGTGGACGATTTACCTAGACGATAACCAGAACGGTCAATTGGATGTTGGAGAAGAGTCTACCGTTACCGATGCCAATGGTGAGTATGCCTTTACCAATTTGGCAGGGGGAACTTATACCGTTGCTGAAGAACCACAAAGCGGTTGGCAACAAACTTTTCCGGTTCTCAATACCCCGATTTCCAGTACCCTCATTCCCGTAGCCAATCGTCGGGATCTGGTTTTTGACGATTCTCGCAATTTGCTGTACATCACCACGACTGACGGCGATCTAGAGCGTTACGACCCCAGCACTCAAACATTAATAACCCCATGGGATGTTGGCAATGTCCTTCATGGAGCCGACATCACACCTGATAGCAGCACGTTGTACCTTGCCGAAGGTCAGCGAGGTGCCACTCAGGGATTTATCCGCAAGTTAAATCTTGACACGGGTAATGTCACCAACTTGACCTATAACTTGGATTTTGGGGAAGGAGGTGCTTGGGATATTAATATCGGAGCCAATGGTAAAGCCTTATTTACCACCATTTTTGAAGGTTCGGGTTGGACGCCTTTACGCGAGATCGATCTGAGTAATGATGCGATGACTATCCGGACAGACTCGTTGGGATCTGGATTTGGCGGTGAGGTTACGGGTGGATCTCGAATTTACCGGAGTCGCGATCGTCACTTTTTCTTCTTCACGGAAGCCAATATTTCGAGCGGTCCGATCTTTACCTATGATGCGGTGACTGACACTTTTCCCAATAGTGCCCAAACCAATGCTTTCCTCAGTCGTGGTGCTGCGGTCAATCGCGATGGTTCGCTGATGGCTTTGCGCTTGGGAAGTGGGGTTTCGGTTTTTGATCGAGACTTTAATTCGATCGAAAACCTCAGCAATGTTGGTGCGGGATTGGTATTCGATCCGATTGGGGATGTTTTGTACGCTGCTGATGCCGATGCTGATGAGGTCGTTGCCTTCGATACGGAGACTTGGGACGAACTGTATCGTTTGGACATTGGGGAAAATATCAATGCTTTTGACTTTATCTTTACAGGTATGGAAGTCAGCGACGACGGTCAACTACTCTTTTTAGGGACGCCTTCCGGCGTGCGAATGTTTGACTTGAGTGCCTCTAGCACTCCCATTCCCCATACCATCGAACTCAATACAGGAGAAATTCGTACTGGGATCGACTTCGGCAACCAAGAACAACGTGGCACAATTTCCGGCAGCAAATGGAGCGATCTCGATGGCGACGGCATCCGGGATACGGGGGAACCGGGACTGGCAAATTGGACGATTTACCTCGACGATAACAACAACGGTCAGTTAGACACCGACGAAACCTCCACCACTACTGACGAATTGGGGAACTATTCCTTCTCTTTGGAACCGGGAACCTATACTGTTGCCGAAGTTCTCGAACCCGACTGGGTGCAAACCTATCCCATCGGTGGAACTCATACGGTCGCTCTGGCAACGGCAGAAGATGTTAGCGACATCAATTTTGGCAACCGTCCGGCTTTGAATGCCATTATCGGTACGTCCGCCGATGACGAGCTGCTAGGAACGCCAATCCCAGACGATATCCGAGGTTTGGATGGGAACGATCGCTTGTTCGGTCGCCAAGATGAGGATACCTTGCGCGGTAATCGCGGTGATGACAGCCTGTACGGCGGTGGCGGCGACGACAACCTGTTAGGCAATCTCGAGAACGATGTGCTGTATGGCGGCAAAGGGAACGATAATCTCCAAGGGGGGCCGGGTGCTGATGTGTTGACAGGGATTAATATTCTCGATGCGCTTCCCGGATTGGGTGAAATCGATCAACTGCAAGGAAATGCGGATATTGATACCTTTGTCTTGGCAGACTCCGATGGAACTTACTACAACGATGGGGACGATTTGAGTTTCGGCTTTGAGGATTATGGGTTCATTCTGGACTTTACCGTGGGTGAGGATGTCATTCGTTTATCCGGTGGTGCCAGCGCGTATTTCCTAGCTGAATCTCCTACTGGATTGCCATCGGGCACGGCAATTTTCTTAGCAACGGAAACTCAGGATGAATTGATTGGCATTGTCCGCAATGTGCCGTTGGCACAATTGGATTTGACGGGGAGTTCCTTTAGTTATGTTTAAGTTATATCCAGCTTAAACACATTCGTCAGTTGATCGCTTCGTATAAAGACGTAGAAATACAGAGATAGTTTCCTAAGTTGTTACCCCTTCCCACCACAGGAAGGGGGTTTTTATTGTCAATGTAACGATCTTCTAGACGACCCGCCTGCGGTTCAATTGCGGTCGTTTTTCGATCGTGAAAAATCAATCATTTTAGTCTATTTTAATAGACTTTAGCTATGAGCCGGGAACTTAAGTTCCCGGTGGGAGTTAACTCAGTCGATCGAGCCGTTGCGATAGATCAAAACGAGATAAAATATACCAACCCAATCAAAAAACACGGAAAGCCCAACATCCGGGAAGATGACCGATAGGCGATCGATCTAGGTCAAAGATTAAATCTTTATACCGTTCGACTTGCCAACCCACGCGCTTGACAAATTCTACAGATTCATTGGAAAAAAGATCGGACTGATGAGAAGATTCTATCTGCGCTCTCCGATCGAAATTTTGGCACGAATTGCGCACGGTTTCGTAGATTTGCTTCTGAATGCTGAAACCAAATTTCCCCTGACTGTATTGTGTCCATAAACGATCGATCTCTCGCAGCGCAGCCGAGGGGAAACCCTTCATCTCATCAGGTCGAATCCAATCTCCTTCTCGACGATCGACAATACTTAACATCACAAGATACGTTTCATAATCAGCTTCTTCCCATCGACCCTCTTTCAGAAGTTTCTCTAATTGGGAATAGTCTCCATGATTTGGGTAAAGCCCGCGATCGTTACTCATGAATATCTCGATAAAAGTGAGTCCCCGTAGACGGGGGAGGCACGGGAGTAAGACCCCTACAGATATTGACGACTGATTTAGGATTGCTATAGATTACATTTCCTGATTCTGTCTTTTTCATGATGTTACCTTGCGATAAGGCGAAAATCCATAATATTTGGGATAAGAATCCAGCCAAACGTGCAACCCAGAAACCCCTCCTCTCGCCGTACTCAACCCAATCGGTGTCGGGTTGAGTGGCTTTACAGGGTCGCTTATTGCCAAAGGCGCTGATGAATTCTGCGACCCATTCTTGGCTCTCCCGAAAGGTTCTTATAGCGAATACACTTGACCGTCTACTAAAATGCGGGTGATGCCCTTCGCCTGTATATACTCCTTCACTCGTTGCAGCATTTTGCCGTCGGGAACCTTCGTCACCCGCTGGGAACGGTTGGCAAACCGCCGAGCGACCCGGTGATTGTCGAAAACGGGCAATGTTTTTTCCTGGATTTCTTCCGGCGGAATTTGCCCTAAATCCCCAAACTCTTTCAGCGGTCGAGCGATCAACTCCGCCGTGCGATCGACGACAATGTAGCAGGTTTTGGGTAGCAACGCCTCCTCGAAAGGAAGTATTCGCAATTGACCTAAAATACGAGTGCCGCGTTTGGGAAGGGGGACCTCGAGATCGGACGAGTCATCCGAATCGTCATCCTCATCCTCGTCA
>DVED01000042.1 GCA_015295945.1 Oscillatoriales cyanobacterium M59_W2019_021
ATGCCCCAATCGATCGCCACAATCCCACTTGCCGAGTTTCTGGCTCGAGATAATATCGAGTCCTCTCCAGCGTGGGAATTCATGGATGGGCAAGCCGTTCAAAAACCCATGCCCACGCTTTTCCACTCGCGCTTACAACGAAATTTAGTCAATCGCATTAACGATCGCACCGAGCAATTTGAAGCCATACAGGAGTTACGCTGTATTATACCGCCCTACTCTCCCGTCCCCGACATAGTTGTCGTTGCGATCGATCGCCTTTCCGATGAAGATAGACCTTTGAATGGAGCGCCGGATTGGTTGATTGAAATTCGATCGCCCGACCAAAGCACCCTAGACTTACAAAATAAGATTCTCCACTGTCTGCGTCACGGAACCCAACTGGCTTGGTTAATCGACCTGACTCGTCAGCAAATTTGGGTCTGGCAGGGAGACGACCTCCCCATCATTTATGCGGGTGCAGAGGTTCTGCCCGATCTCGATCTTCATCTGGAACTGACGGTTGACGGTGTAATGGCGATGACCCGACGATAGGCGGTAACTTCGGTTCGGGATCGGACAGTTTTCGTTAAAAAAGAGTCAAACTTTCACAACTTGACTCTTTTTTCTTGAATGAGTTTCCCACTAATCTTTGTAACATTATTTGACTTCGATCGATCTTTCGACTTCCACAATTACCTCATCCCCCCGTTTGAGTTGGTATTCCCCCCGCCAAGTTCCGGGAATAATCGGTTGATCGGCAGTATTGCGCTTGCCAACAAAACCTACCCACGTCCGCGAAGGGGCTTCAACTTCAGTTTCCTGGTTGAGAAATTCCCGTCCGGTGGGGTCGAACATCCGAAAGCGTTGGATATCGCCTTTCAAGACACCATAAACATGAACCCAAAAAATGAGTGCCGGACTGTCTTTAGACAGTTCGGTTTCGGCAAAGCGTCCCGCCCAAAGATCGTCAAACGTGGGTTGTACCGTTGAAAATCCGGCGCGAATCAAACCCGTGGGGTCGTACGCTAAAGGTCGATCCCACATCGGATTTCGCGTGACTTGACAACCCGACTCTTGGGTATCTCCCACAAATGGATCGACCACTTCCCCGTTATGACGCACGCTGAGATGAACGTGGGGAAATTGCGTTTTCCCCGACAAACCCACCAAACCCAGTACGTCGCCTTTTTTCACCTGAGTTCCCGGTTGGACGGCGACGCTGCCGTTGCGGAGGTGGCAGTATTGGGTTTCCCAGCCGTTGCCGTGGTCGATAACCATGCCGTTACCGCATTCCGTCTGTTGGGCTTCCACTTCCTCGATTTGGTCTGCGGTTGCCCGTCGGTCGGGTTGTCCGTCGCGGACGCGCAACACGGTTCCGTCGGCAGCAGCGAGGACGGCAACGCCTTCTGCCATGGCGCGTTCATCAGGAATGCCGAAGTCCGTGCCTTTGTGGGTGTCGTAGGTTTGGCGACCGCAGTTAAAGTCTAGTTCTTCGTTGGGGTCGGGATCGCGATCGACATAGTGCATGATGTAGCAATCGCGATCTAATTCGCAGTCAATGGGTATTCCCAAGTTGGGGATGGTGGGGTCTGCGGCTGTTTTTTGGGCTTGGGGGGTGGGGTTGGGTGGCGGACTGGCGAGGGTCGATCGATCTCTGCGATCGCATCCAGTCAGGGCGATCGAGCTTAATATAAGGAAGACGATCGGCACTTTACCTGCTAACCTCAGTGCGATCGATCTCGATTGGCAATAATTTCGATTCATGATGATGGGTCATTGGTCATTGGTCATCGATCATTGGTGATGGGCAATCGGTGCGTTTCGTTCCTCAACACACCCTACAAACTTATTACTTATTACTTATTACTTAAGCTCTACGGGTTGCAACCATTTTTCGAGAACTTCGCTCAAATCCTTCAATTTAATCGGTTTGCTGAGGTAATCGTCCATCCCGGCTTGCAAGCACTTTTGCCGATCGCCCATCATCGCGTAAGCCGTCACCCCAATGACGAGCGTATGGCGGTGTTTGCCTTCCAAAACCCGCAAGCGTCGCGTGGCTTCGTAGCCGTCGAGGACGGGCATCTGACAGTCCATCAGCACCAAATCATAAAACCGTTCGCCCAGACGATCGAGTGCCTCTTGTCCGTTATTCACAGCTTCGGCTTCGTAACCCAAATTCTTGAGTAGGTGCAGTGTCACTTTTTGGTTGAGGGGGGTATCTTCGACGACTAAAATTTGGGCAGCCGATGGAGTGGTTAGTGAGGCATCCGCAACATTGACAACTTCAGATGATGGCATCGGAGATTTGGCGCGTTCTAAAATTGCCGAGAACCAAAACGTCGAACCCTCTCCCAAAACGCTGTCCACGCCGATTTCGCCTCCCATTAAGGTGACGATTTTGCGGCAAATGGTCAATCCCAAACCCGTGCCCTCGTATTTGCGGGTAGAGGAGGAATCGACTTGAGTAAACGGCTCGAAAATGCGCGATCGATCGCTCTCGGCTAAGCCAATTCCGGTATCGCGCACTCGGAACATCAATCGCACGGTGGAATCATTCGAGTCATTCCCCGAGGTTTCGCCCAGATCGACCGTTAGCTTCACGCCTCCAGTTGTCGTAAACTTAATCGCATTGCCGATTAAATTCGTCAGCACTTGTCGCAGGCGATCGATCGGACCGATAAAGCGATCGGGAACTCCTGGAGAAATCTCGACATGGAGAAATAACCCTTTCTTCCGTGCCTGAGCTTGAAATAAGCCAATGAGATTTTGCAGAACCGTTCGCAACTCGAAGGGTATGGCGTTGAGTTTGAGTTCTCCGGCTTCTAGTTTCGACAAATCGAGAATGTCGTTAATAATTGCCAGGAGGTTTTCCCCGCCGTGGGTAATCGCTTGGAGATAGTCTTGCTGCTGCGCATCGAGAGCTGTCATTTCCAGCAATTGCGTGAAGCCCAAAATGGCATTCATCGGCGTGCGAATTTCGTGGCTCATATTGGCGAGAAATTCGCTTTTGGCTTGATTGGCTTTGTTCGCTTCGATCGCTGCTTGGCGTAGGGCGATTTGGGACGCTTCCAATGCTGCAATCAGCAGGCTGTGCCGCAGTTCCCGTGCCGCCTCGACTTCCAAGGGCTCCCAGGGAATGGAGTAGCCTCTTACCAATTCTTGCCACAGGGCAAACGAGCCTCGGGGCGACAGGCGGACGATGCCATCTACCGTTTGCGAGACGGCGTCGTTGGGATTGCCCCCCCAGTTGACGGTATAGGCTTGTTCCGGTCGAAACCAGAGGATGTGGTAGGACGTTTCTTTGAGGGTGATGGAGATTGCCAGCATTCCGCCGGGTTTGCCTGCAAAGCGATCGGCTTCGGGGTAATCTTGAATTAAGGCATCGGTTTGAAAGACTTCCTGGGAGTTCTGGGTTGCCAACCAAGCTAGGAGCGATCGCACTTCTGCCGGGTTGGGGGTTTGACCGACGCAGACGATTTTACTGCCCAGCACGATCGCCACTCCCTGCGCCCGGACTAAATCTAGCATGGCATTTTGGTGGCGATTGAGAATGGCTTCGATGAGATCGGGAGCTTGGGCTAAATCTTGACGAAAAGCTCGCTCGATTTGCTCGATGCGATCGCGATAAGACTGCCGTTCCCGTTCTTGGCGCAAGACTAACTCTAGGGAGATCAATTGCCCCAACAGTTCGCAGGTTTGGCGCGTGGGGTAGGCGACGAACTTGGGGCTGTAGTGGTGGCAAGCGATCAAACCCCACAACCGATTGTCGTCTACCAGGGAAATGGTCAGTGTGGCAGATACGCCCATATTCCGCAGGTATTCCAGATGGCACGGCGAAACGGCTCGCCACGTCGCCCGAGTCAAATCGAGGGGTGCGTCGTCGGGGGAGGGGTCGGGCAGTAGCGGTACGGTTGGGGCGTCGATATCGGGAATGCTGCGCAACCCATTGCAGGTGAAAATTCTGCGGGCGGGGGTGGGGATGTCGGCGGCTGGGTAGTGCAGTCCCAAATAGCTTTCTAACCCCTCATTCATCGCTTCGGCAACGACAATGCCGCTGGCATCGGCATCGAAGCGGTAGACCATCACTCGATCGAAGTTGGTAATTTGGCGCACTTCTCGGGCGGCATTGTGGTAGAGTTCGCCCAGGGTGGACGAGCGCTTGATATTGACGATCGCCCGTTTGAGTTGGCGGTACAATTCGTCCGATGGTGTCAACTGGCAAAATAGAAGGGGTTCTAATTCTAGAACGATCGTGCGATCGGTGCGATGGACGGCGGCGAGAAAGGAACGATCTTCAGGGGCAGCCAGTCTGGCGGCAAAGGGATTGACCGTTTCGGGATCGTCGGAGTTGAGAGCGGTGAAGATTTCGTCGAGAGTCGATCGATCGAAGAATTTCGATAGGGGTTGTCCCAACAACGATTTGGGGGTCAGATCGAAATACTCCCCGGTGTTGGCACTCACTCGCAGAATGGTAAGAGTTTCCGCTTCGAGGGCTAGCAATGCGCCGTGGGGTTGAATGCGATCGATAAAGTGAATGGGTTCGTGATCGTCGGTTGCCAGATCGACTAAATTTGAGGTGGTTCTTTTCAAAGGCTCCATATTTTCCTCACTTTTTCCGCTCTCGAACCGATCCTCACCCTAGAGTGATGGTGTTTCTTCTACGATCGTAACCGATCAATATTATCCTCCCAATGGGCGCCGTCGAAGGGAACGATGCGAAATCGAGATAACAGGTTTCCATCTAAGCACCGGACGTTGACATCGTAGCCGTCGGGGTGGGAACGGGGGCGATAAAACGGGTGAATGCCGCAAATCGAGCAGAAGGTATGTCGGGCAGTTCCGGTGTTGAAGGTATAGGTCGAAAGGACTTCCGATCCTTGCAGCAACTCGAAACGATCGGGGGGAACGATAAGATGCACGAACCCTTTTTTAGTGCAAATCGAGCAATTGCAATCCGTCGCTTCGTATTTGTCTACGAAGACGCGAAATCGAACTGCGCCGCAGTGACAGCCACCTTCATAAGCATCTAGGTCTGTCATGGTTAATTTTCTACTATCTTATGTCTTATGTCTAGGATAAAACTGATTTTCGATCTGGCGATCGGTTTGGGCGAGTCAGCATTCCATCACCGCGCGATCGTTAAATTCGCCACGGGGTTAAACGCTGGAAAAACTCAGAGAATTGTCAACACGTACCCGAACGTTAGGAGGGTGTTCCCATACCATTAACGCTTGGATGGCTGACTTTTGCAAACTTGCACCTCGATCGATTTCTACCCAATGCTCTTTAAATTCGAGTTTCCATGCCTGACAATCGCAGATTTTCGGATAGAAATACGACCTTTCTCATTTTAGCAGTGGCGATCTCGATTGGGTTCGCGGCTGGATGGTGGCTTTTAGAACGGGGTTTCTCCCAACGGGAACGACACCGTTCTTCCCAGTTTTCCCTCCCAGACTGCCTAGGGAAATCCTCGACGAGTTTCTCTAAGCTCGGGAATATTCCACAGGGATTATTTTACTACGGCGGCAGTACGGTTTGGGCAAAAGTTCGCCAGCACCTCGATCCGGCAATTCACAGCATTCTTCCTCGATTTCAACTCAACTACAAACCGCTTTCTCCCAGCCAAACTCCCAGTTCCGGAATCGGAATTTCCATGTTGTTATTATGTGGAATTGCTGTTAACTCAAGAAGGTCAATGCCGACTTCGAGATTTAGGATTTGTCAACCTTCGATCGATCGAAGAATAGACTCGCTTAACCGCCGCTAATTTTAGCTTTGTATCCGAGCTTGGTGAGAATTTCCAGGAGTTGCTGGGTGCGATCGCCCTGAATCTCGATCGTCTCCTCTTTCAACGTTCCTCCCGTTCCACATTGATTTTTTAACTGTTTGAGTAAAGCCTTCAACGTTTCGGGTTTTAACTGAAATCCGCTAACAACGGTAACGGTTTTCCCGCCGCGACCTTTGCGCGAGGCTTGAATTCTAATTTGCTGTTGTTGGGGAGGAAGTTCGGTAACCGGACGCTCGATCGCCTCCGCATTCTCATTTCCTCCAAATTCAGAGTAAACTTTCCGATTTTTAGATGCCATTTATTTTGTTAGGGGTTAGGGGTTAGGGGTAAGGGATTTTTTTTGAGGAACGAAACACACCCCGATCGATGACTAATGACCAATCTTCAACATTTGATTTCCATTTTTTTGAAACTCGTAGCTAACCGGTTCGATCGCCACCTGATAGCCTTCTCCTTGTAATTGTTGCACGACGGATTTTAAATGGGGGGAAACCTCTCCGGCAAGATCTAGAAGCGGGAAAATCCGCACCTGGGAGGCAATGCGACAGAGTTCGCGGATGGCGTGCCAGTGGAACTCGGCAGATAGCAAATCGGAATAGGTAAAGAGCAAATGACTGCATAACGCTAGGCTGAAGGTGCGATCGCCAAAGGGCAAATCCGGCAACTGGGCGACCCGATAGCGCCCCTCGGCGAAACCTCGGGGCAAATCCGCCAAAAAGTCCTCCATCGCCGCCATGCGCACCGCACCCAACCGATCGGGCGATTCCATATCCCGCCAAACGTAACATCCCAAATTGGCGCGAACGCCTTCCACCACAGTGGAATATGTGTCCTGAATGCGTTGGGAGATCTCCGCTGCGGTAAACTGATAAATCGGATCGCAGGAAATCACCGGATGTCCTCGGCGATACATTCCGGCGTTGAAACTCGCCGGTCCCCCAGCACAGTCGAGGATGGAGGATTGCAAGTCGGTGGGAGTCAGATGAAACATTCTGACATATTCCTCAAAACTGCGTCCCCAGGGAATCACGTTATCGAGTTTTAACCCCATTGGTATGACATGGGTAGAGAGTTCAGTTTTATGCTACCTATATTTGGGCGATCGGGCGATCGTTGGTTGGCGACGATCTCCGCAATTTTAGCGATGGGTGTTGCCCTTCCCACCCATGCTGCCACCAGTTTTACCGACCTGCAAGACCACTGGGCGCAAACGTGTATCGAAAGTTTAGCAGAAGCCGGGGTAGTTTCGGGCTATCCCGACGGTCGCTTTCACCCCGACGATCCGGTCAAACGAGTCGAATTTGCGGTGATGGTGCGGCAGGCATTTGGCAATCGACCCCCCCAACAGCCATCCCGCCCATTTGCCGACGTTCCCGAGGATTTCTGGGGGTTTGGGGCGATCGACTGGGCAACGAAAACGGGGTTTACCGTCGGAGATTCCGAGGGCAATTTTCGTCCGAACGCCCTAATTTCCCGTGCTGACGCCATCGTCTCTCTGGTCAATGGATTGGCGTATCCCCTTTCCCCCCGACCGATCGACGAGGTATTATCGGCAGCATTGGTAGACTGGGGCGGCATCCCCGATTACGCCCGAGCGCAAGTTGCCACCGCCATTCTCCACAATATCGCGGTCAACTATCCCGATGCCCCCATGTTGCGCCCCAATTTCGCCGCCACTCGTGCCGAAGTTGCGGCTTTTTTATGCCAATCTCGCCTGCAATCGGGGGAACCGTCTTCTATTGAGGAAGAATATCTCGCCCACTTTCCCGAGTTATCGTTACCGGACAACGTGCGCCTCGTCCGCACGCTGTATAGTTTGCTGCCCAATCCCCAAAATCGAGTGGACTTTCTGGGGGTAGCGGATATCGCCTTGAGTCCCGACGGCAATTCGATCGCCGCTACCACCACCAGTAACGATCGATCGGGTGCCAATTTGATGCTGTGGGACGTGGGAACGGGAACCCTGAAACTGTTTCTGCCGACGGGTGAAATGCTGGCAAGTGCGATTGTTTTCCATCCCAACGGCGATCGGTTGGCATACAGTCGCGGTGGGGCGATCGATTTACGCGGCAACCTCCCCGCCGCCTTGCCGCAAGGACGCTGGGAGGGTCACGCGGGGGAGATTACCGATTTGGCAGTCAGTGCTGATGGACGGTGGTTGGTCAGTGCCGGAGAAGATCGTCAAATCCGGTTGTGGGACTGGCAAGCGGGGCAACTGGTACGGACGTTCGCCACCAATAGCGATGAGGAAAAGTTTGTGGCGATCGATCCTAAAGGTCAATTGATTGCCAGTAGCGATGGCGAGGCAATCGAGGTTTGGGAACGGGCAACGGGAAAACGCCACCGCACGTTGCAACCGGATGGATTTGTCGGGGCAATCACCTTGAGTTCCAACGGTCGCACCCTGGCAAGCGGGGGACGAACTCCTAACGTTACCCTGTGGAATTTGAATACGGGAGAAGTTCTGCAAACCCTGGATATCGATCCTGACGATAGCGTCGGCAGCGAGGTGCATTCGATCGCCTTCAGTCCCGACGGTCAACGATTGGCAGTGGGGATTTCAACCGGGTACAAAGACCTTGATTTGTGGAGCGAAAATGTCGTGCAAGTGTGGGATGTGACAACGGGAACCTCGATCGCTCGCTGGCAAGGACATGAGGATACCGTGCGATCGATCGCCTTTTCTACCGACGGAAAAACGGTCATTAGTAGCAGTGAGGATGGCACGATTAAATTTTGGGACATCGCGGGCGATCGGTAAATCTCACATCCCGTGCGGGATATGATATATAGTAGAGGACTTACGCAATGCCTCCATCTGTAGGGTGTGAAGCGCGGAGCGTAACCCACCATCACCACCATGAGTAGCGTGGCTGCGTAAGTCCTATAGTAATCATAAATCAGTTGTAAATTTGATCGATTTGTAGGACCAATCCCCCCGTGGTTGCCCCGGTTGCCTATGTTTGAACTAACACGATCGAACATCGATCGCCCATCGCCCATCAAAAAAGCCCCAGATTGGGGCTTAAGTTGAGAATCTAATATTCGCGGGTTATGGTATTTGCACCATCTTTTTGAAGAGATTTTCCTGCACCATCTTTTGGCGGATGATTTCGATAAATAAAGTTTCGAGTTCCTCGCGGGGAATTTGTTTCGCGTGCTGCTCGTATTTCCGCAAATTGAATTGCTGTTCGAGACTGAGCGATAAATTTTGAGGCTGTGACATAACAGAACCCCCTCCTCTAAATGAGACTGAATCGTGAATCGGTAACGAAGTCGCGAGAATAACTCCCTCTGCATGTAAAATAATGTAACGCTTGCTTGACAGAATGTCAACGTTGAGCGTCAAAATCTTATCAAAGTCGTAAAACTTTACCAAAGAGCGATCGCGGATGGATAATTTAGATACAGAATGCGAGGAGTAGAGAGAGGTTTCTGAGAAGGGAGATATCGCTCGGAAAACAAATCTGAGAAACGGCGAAAGATGGGGAAACCTCGTGATTTTGGTATCGAAAAATACGGAAATTCACGATTTGAGACTTAGAGAGGAGGGATTTACACTCGATCGCCGTCAATATTTCTCGGATCTTTGGGAGCCAATTCTTGCTAAATTGTAACAAATAGTACCGTTTGTTCCCATTCCTCAAAATTATGGATTTTCAACTGAGCGATCGCGCCCAACAACTGATTCCCAAAGCTCGCATCGTCAGCTTTACCGCTTGGAAAGGCGCCCATTCTCCCGAAACGATCGCCCGATTTCAAGCCGCAGACGATGAAAGACGCTATCTCACCGATGCGGATTTGGCAGGATTAGAAGCGTCTCCCGGTGCCCAGGCGGCGCGGTTATTGCGCGATCGCGCCGACGAAATCATCACCGAAGCGCGATCGCAGGTTCTCGAACGGTTTCCCCAAATTACAGAACCCGGTGGCGACTTGTACCCTCCCCTGCGCGCGCAAGCCTGTTGGCGGGACTTTTGGCACTTTTTGCGCTGCATTACCTACGGCGTCGCCGGGGGAAATCTCAACTACACCAACGAGGAAGGGTTGCACTATATGGAATTGCTCTATCAAGAGTTGAACGTGCCGCTTCCGGCGATGGTGGTGGGGTTAGAAGCGTTGAAAGAAGCGAGTTTGCAGCGATTGGGAAGCGATCGCGCAGCGGAATTCGCTCCCTATTTCGATCAAACGATTGCCGCACTGAAGTCTTTTCGCGACAAACCCTCTTCTTAAGACTTCAGCCGTCACGACGAACCCTTCGCCTGTTTGGAGGTTGCCAGGTGCGCTTGTAAATCTTGGATGGTGAAGAGTGCTTGAAACTGGAGGTTGCGTTTTTGGTAAAACTCGGCGCCACCTTGCTGTCGATCGACCAAAGCCAAAATGCGATCGACCTGGTATCCCGCCTCGCGCAACCGCGTCACCGCCTTCATTGCCGACTGTCCCGTGGTGACCACATCTTCCAACACCACCACCGACGCACCCGCCTCCAGTTCGGGTCCTTCGAGATACGCCATCGTCCCGTGTCCCTTGGCTTCTTTGCGGACGATCAGCGCTGAGATCGGACGATTTTCGTAAGCTGACACCACGCTGACTGCCGTCACCAAAGGATCGGCGCCGAGGGTCAATCCTCCTACCGCTTTAGTATCTGGCGGCAGCCAATCCAGCAGCAATTGACCGATGGTTAACGCACCAAGGGGATGGAGGGTGACGGGTTTACTGTTGATGTAGTAGGAACTGTGCTGACCGGAAGAAAGAACGAAGTCGCCTTCGCGGTAAGCCAGTTGGCAGAAGAGGTCGAGGAGTTGTTGGCGCAGGTGCGTGCGATCGGTCATTTCCCACAGGGTCGATGAAGTGGCGAAGGTCATCTTACCACGTTCGGCTTCACGACGAATATTCACGCAAGTTGCTAGCGATTTGAGCCGTTTGAGTGGGGATTGTTTTCCAATCGTGAGGCTTGAGAGTCATGGCTTGAGTCCAAACCAACTGACCAGTTCCAGTTAATCATGTTTTCTGGCTGTTGAAGGGACGGAGTGATCGGCGGCGATCGAGGAGTGGAGGGCTTTGCCCCTCACGAGTTCGCCAACAGCTTCATGTCATTCGCCCCTACTGAACTCCTGAAATGCTCTAGAATCGGAAACGGACGACCCATACAGACATCGACAAACACATCATGGTAGCAGTAGCAATTTTGGCGGCAGGGAAAGGGACGCGCATGAAATCCAAACTTCCCAAAGTGCTGCACGGTTTGGGCGGGAAAACCCTGCTCGAGCGAGTGTTAGACAGTGCCTCGGCAATTTCGCCATCTCGGTGTTTGGCGATCGTGGGTTATGGTAGCGATCGGGTGAGATCGACCTTAGCCTCGTTTCCCAATTTGGAATTTGTGGAACAAACGGAACAGTTGGGAACGGGACACGCCGTCCAACAACTTTTGCCGTATTTAGAAGGATTTACGGGAGATTTGCTGGTTCTCAACGGCGATGCACCGCTGCTGCGCCCCCAAACTTTGCAGTTATTGTTAGAAACCCATCGCCAGAACGGTAACGCTGCCACGATTTTAACGGCACAGATTCCCAACCCCCAGGGCTACGGTCGGGTATTCTGCGACGCGCACAACGTCTTTCAACAAATTATCGAAGATCGCGATTGTACGGCGGCACAAAAGCAAAACTGTCGCGTGAATGCCGGAATTTACTGTTTTAACTGGCAAAAGTTGGCGGCAATTTTACCCAATTTGAAATCGGAAAACGATCAGAACGAATACTACATTACCGATGCGGTGAATTACCTCGATCCCGTCACGGTGGTGGACGTGGAAGACTATCAAGAGATTTTCGGGATTAACAGCCGTCAGAACCTCGCCGAAGCCTATCAGATTTTGCAAGATCGAGTGAAGGAGGAGATGATGGTAGCAGGGGTTACGCTGGTCGATCCCGATAGTATTACCATTGACGAAACGGTGACGATCGAACCGGATGTGATTATCGAACCCCAAACTCATTTGCGCGGCAAAACGACGATCGCCTCGGGCAGTCGTATCGGTCCGGGCAGTTTAATTGAAAATAGCGAGATTGGGGAAAATGTGACGGTGTTCTATTCCGTGATTTCCGATAGTACGGTGAAAGCTGGAAGCCGCATCGGACCCTATACCCATTTGCGGGGTCATGCGGAAGTGGGCGAGGGATGCCGCGTGGGCAACTTCGTCGAGATTAAGAAAAGTCAAATCGGCGATCGCACCAATATCGCCCACTTATCCTACATTGGCGACGCGACATTGGGCGATCGAGTTAACGTCGGAGCCGGAACCATCACCGCCAACTACGACGGCTTCAAAAAGCATCCCACCGTTATCGGCAATGGCAGCAAAACCGGGGCGAATAGCGTTTTCGTCGCCCCCGTTACCATCGGCGAAAATGCCACCATTGCAGCCGGATCGGTGATTACCAAAGACGTTCCCGACAACGCTTTAGCGATCGCCCGCTCCCGTCAGTCCCTCATCCCGGACTGGAAACCGATTTCTAATGGGTAATTTTAAGGCAGAGGAGGAAGAGAGCTTTCTTGAGCGGGGGAGCAGGGGGAGCAGGGGAAGCAGGGGAAGAAAGAAACTAGCAACTAGCAACTAGCAACTAGCAATTACCAACCCCAAACCCCAAATGACCAATGACAAATGACCAATGACAAATAACCCAATTACGACAATAAGGTATTGAGGTTGACGTGGGAATTCACCGTGTTGGCGAGGGTATCTAAAATCGCCTCGCGCTGTTCTCGGTAGTTGGGAATGCCCGTGGGGAGGGATTTCAAGCCCCGTTGCTGGCGCAGGCGATTCAACCACGCACGGCGCCAGGGACCGTTATCGAAGATGCCGTGAAGGTAAGTTCCCCAAACGGATTGGTAGGTATCGACGATGCCTAAATTGGGGTCGTCGAATAGGGGTTCGGTGTTGGAAGTTGCTTGGATTTGCGATCGCCCTTGATGGATTTCGTAGCCCATCACGGGTAGTCCCATTTGCGGGTAATTGGAGGTGACGGTGCGTTGGCGGGAGATTTTCTGTCCGCTGATGATAGTTTTGACAGGTAGCAGTCCCAAGCCTTCGTACCGCCCTTCTTCGCCTTCAAAGCCTTCGGGGTCGGCAACCATTTGCCCGAGAATTTGCATTCCCCCGCAAATGCCCAACACCGTCCCGCCGCTAGCCACGTAGTCTTTGATGGCTTGTGCCATTCCAGTTTTGTGCAGGATCAGCAAGTCGGGGATGGTGGTTTTGGAACCGGGAATAATCAAAGCGTCGGGATGACCGAGAGACTGGTTGGGACTGATGTATTTCACCTTGACCGAGGGTTCGGCTTCCAAGGGATCGAAATCCGTAAAGTTGGAGATGCGGGGCAGCCGGATCACGCCGATGGTGAGGTCGCTGTTGGGTTTGCTCGATCGTTCTTCAAACAAACTCAAGGAGTCTTCGGCGGGAAATACTTCGTCCATCCAGGGAATGACGCCCAAGACTGGAAGACCCGTGTATTCTTCCAACCAGTTAATGCCGGGTTGCAGGATCGATCGCTGTCCTCGGAATTTGTTGATGATGATGCCGCGAATTAAGGCGCGTTCTTCGGGGGGGAGTAATTGCAACGTACCGACAACGTGGGCAAAGGCACCACCGCGATCGATATCGACCACCAATACCGTGGGAGCGTTGAGGTATTTGGCGATCCGCATATTGGTTAAGTCGCGGTGCATGAGGTTGATTTCTGCCGGACTGCCCGCCCCTTCGCAAACGATTAAATCGAATTCCGAGGCTAACTGTTGCAGGCATTCTTGAATGGTTTGCCAGCCGATATCGAAGTAGCGATCGTAATAGTCGGTGGCGGAGATTTTACCCAAAGCTTTGCCCCGAAACACCACCTGCGAGGTCATATCGCCTTGGGGTTTGAGTAAAATTGGATTCATTTCCACGGCGGGAATCACGCCGGCTGCCCAGGCTTGCAGGGCTTGGGCGTAGCCGATTTCTCCACCGCTATCGGTGACGTAAGAATTGAGCGCCATATTTTGACCTTTAAAGGGCGTAACCCGCCAACCTCGCCGTGCCAAAATGCGACAAATTGCAGTGGTGATAATTGATTTTCCAGCGTGGGAGGTGGTTCCCACTACCATTAAAGACTTCATTCGATCGTTAATAATTGGTAATTGGTTGCGGAGAATGGGTAGTTGCACCAACAGAGGTGAAAATGGTCGGGTTGGGGAGGTTTTAAAGGGGGAGTCTGACCCAACGACTGACAACATTCGAGAGGCGATCGCACCA
>DVED01000087.1 GCA_015295945.1 Oscillatoriales cyanobacterium M59_W2019_021
ATATATTTATTTGTTTTTTTACTCATATAACTATTAATAATAAAGGCAAATTTCTAGGTGAATTTACTGCGAAATTGAAGCATTTTCGGGTATTTTCGCCGATCGCGTTGGCGCAGCCGCTAGGAGTATCGAAGCTGAGGATGGCACGAAATAAGTTCAAGCCTGCGACGATCAAAATCGCGCCCCAACCCGAGATCGATGGCTAAAATATTAAGATAATTTAAGTTGCAAAACTTAAGACTTCTTCATGAAATCGCCAGCGCCAGCAAGCGATCGGTCAGTAGATAGGCTTTCATCGTGCCTTTCCCCTTGACGGCAATTTCTCCCCGAGCCTCGAAGCGATATTTATCCTTTAAAAGAGCGTAGGTGGTTTCCGTAACCTGAATGCAGCCAGGGATACCTTGAGATTCCATGCGACTGGCAACATTGACGGCATCGCCCCATAAATCGTAGATAAATTTGCGCGTGCCGATGACTCCGGCAACCACCGGACCGGTGTTGATGCCGATGCGCAGGTGTAAATCTTCCCCGGTGCGATCTCGAAAGTTTTGCATTTCTTGCTGCATTTCCAGTGCCATTTCCGCGATCGCTTCAGCACTGTGCGATTCCGGATCGGGCAGTCCTCCGGCAACCATGTAGGCATCGCCGATGGTTTTAATTTTTTCTAAGTTGTGTTTTTCGCTGAGGCGATCGAACGCCGAAAAAATTTGATTGAGTAAATCGACCAATTCTTTGGGATGTTTGCGGGAGGACAGTTGCGTAAACCCGACCAAATCGGCAAACAAAATCGTCACTTCGGCAAAGCCATCGGCGATATTTTGATGTCCTTGTTTGAGGCGATCGGCGATCGGGGCGGGCAAAATATTCAGTAACAATCGCTCCGACTTTTCCTGTTCTCGACGCAAACAGTCTTCCGTTTCTTTACGGTGCAGAATTTCTCGATAAACGCGATCGAACATCTGACAAAAAGCTTGCATCACGTCGCCCAATTCGTCCTCGCGCTTTGCCGTCAGCGCGTAAAACTCCGGCAAATTGGGCGTGTCGCGACTTAAGGCATCGGCAGCTAAGATTAAATCTTTCCGCAGTTGCAAAATGGGAACGATAACGATCGTCCCTAAGACGAACATGGTTGAAGATGTCACCACAATCGAAATAACGACCACTAAACCCGCAATTCTCGCGGCATAGGCATATAAAGCCGGTTGTACCGAAGTCGAATTGTGGCGAATAATAAAGACGTAATCGACACCGAATTGATAGCCCGACCAAGCGACATCGTACCGATTGCCCAACCACAGCCGATCGCAATCCCAACTTTGGACATTTTTTAAATCGGCAAATTTCAATTGAGGATCTTCTCCAAAATTCTCAACGAATTTTCCGTCAATTCGATAAATTGCAACGCCCGTAATTAAAGATTCATCCATGAGGTGGGAAAGGCGATTAACCAGTTTTTCTTCGTCGTACATTCCCTCTTGCACCAAGCGAACGGTTGTTTTAACCATTGCCTCGGAAACTTCCTCAAGCTGGTCGAGTAATTCTCGTTCTCGGCGCACGTAGGAGGGAACGAGGATCGCAATTTCGATCGCCACCAAGCTGACAAATACCCATCCGGCAATCCGACGCGATAAGCGAGATTGAAAAAGTTTCGGTAAAGATGAAAGTTTCGGGAGCATTCAATTTATCCTTTTTTAAACCGCTTTGCGAATCTCAATAGTTCGGACACTGTTTTAAGGAGATGCTGAAACCCTTGATTTCTCGTGTCTAACCGATCCGAGAACGATAGCTGAAACCCCTATTGTGTCATAGGATCTCGAAACTGTCCGGAGTCGTGCCAATATTAAACAGCTAACATCCTATTTATGAATGCTGACCTATTTTCGGCTGAGAAGGAGATAAGTTTTCATTTCTCCTTTGCCTTTGACTTGAATGATACCGCGATCTTCCAATAAAAATCGATCTTTTAAGTGCTGGTACGTTTCCTCCGTGACTTGAATGCTGTCGGCAATGCCGTGAGATTCCATCCGGCTGGCAGTATTGACCGCATCGCCCCACAAATCGTAAATAAATTTTTTCTTGCCAATTACTCCGGCAATTACCGAACCTGTATTAATGCCAATTCTGACCTTGAGATTGGCATGATGTTGGCGATTGAAAATTTCGAGTTCTTGTTGCATTTCTAGCGCCATATCGGCGATTGCCTCTGCGTGGTCGGGACGGGGATGGGGAATTCCACCCACGACCATATAGGCATCGCCAATAGTTTTAATTTTTTCCAAACCGTGGCGATCGGTCAGGCGATCGAACCTCGAAAAAATTTCATTGAGGGCACCTCGATTAATTGCTATAGAGTTCAATTTATGAGATTATTAAAGAGTCCTAAATGGGAACTAAATCGTGGGTCAAAAAGGTTTGTGGGATTGG
>DVED01000201.1 GCA_015295945.1 Oscillatoriales cyanobacterium M59_W2019_021
CCAAAATCACCATTCGCCGCACTCAAATCCACATTTCCATCAAACTGGAGACTTTCCTTCCCCGACACTTCCACAAAACCACCATTCCCACCATTCGCCCCACCTCGGGCGCTAACATTGCCGAAAAATCCCGTACTTTCATCCGCCCAAACGATGACTCGTCCGCCATTCCCTTGTTGGATGGCATCGGCGAAAATCGAGGTTTGGGAATCGACGAAGGTTCGCGAAGCAGTAGGTAGCGTTCCGCCGCCTTGGAAATCGCCACCGAGGAAGATATTGCCGCCGCCATCGGTTCCCGAAGCATCGACATTTGCCCCCAACAGTGCCACCCGATTTCCCAACACCTGAATCGTCGGGGTTTCGCCGGGAACGCCTTGGGACCCTACAGTTAACTCACCCGTAGCGATGGCATCTCCGGTTTGGGGGTTAATGCGAACGCCAGACCCCGCTAAACTGATAGTTCCGTCGGGATTAGTGGTGATTTGACTGGCGTTTTGGACGCCGCCACCCGTTAATAATTCCGGCAATTGTAGGGGTTGCAATCCCGAATTTTCCCCGCCAGTATGAGGCGACATTTCTAAGCTGAGGACGTTGCCAACTGCGCCCAAACGGACGAGATTTTCGCCGGGAACGGCAGCGAGGGTGAGGTTTCCGGCAGGGGCACTGAGGGTTCCGGTATTGGCAACCGTACCGCCCAATAAACCCAAGTTTTGACCGACAGGAACGGCTAAATATCCTTGGTTAACAATTGCGCCGGGTTGGGTGTTAGCAAAGTCGAAACTGTGGGGATTCCCCACTAAATCCGCCCAGTTATTGCTTCCCAACGCATCGAACCAGGAATTGTTCTCGAATCCGATTCCGGTAGCGGTGGTGGCGGTGAAATCGGCGGGAACGTTTAAACTCGCATTTTCGCCAAAGAAAATCCCGGCGGGGTTGATTAAATAGAGGTTGGAATTGCCGCCGGAAACTTGCAGCATTCCGTTAATAATGGAAGGATTTCCGCCGTTGACGTTCCCGAAAATGTTGTCAATGTTGGGGTTGGAGATGAAGTTGGCAGTTTGTCCGGTATCGACGCCAAATTGTTGGAAGCTGTGGAATAAATTCGCGCCGTCTCCGGAAAGTTGTCCGCCTTGGATGTCGAATTGGTTGCCGTTGTGAATGACTTGGGTATTGGTTCCGTCGTTGGCGGGAACGATTTGCGATACTACTGGAGTTGCGCTGAAAGTGACGAAAATTGCTGGGAGAAAGTAATTGAGTTTGTGAGCATTCATGGGTTTATTCTCCTTTATTTTTTGAGAGATGGCGAGGCAACCACGGGGGGATTGCCCCTACGATGTTGGTGTTTATCAATCCATACAAACTCGATTGATCGGTTCTTCAACTAGCTCGTTCAATAGAACGATCGGATGTTCCAATAAACTCGCCCAATCTTTGGCGAAATCTGGGTTTTCCGGATCGGCACATCGCAGTTTTAGCAGTTCGTTAAGGGTATCGAACCACAAGCCATTTTGGGCATAGAGTTCGACTTTTTCTCGGGGGGATGCACTCTCTATTTGGGTTTTTAAATCTGGGTTCGATCGCCGGATAATTACTCCATTAACTGCCAGACCTTCATTTTGAGGGGACGCTGAAGAATTGCAGGAGACTTGAAAGATCCAGCGGTAGGAGCGATCGACTTCCAACTCCATTACATCATCGGGTAAGCGAAACTTAAACATACCCGATTCGGAGGCGACTGGAACGGAAGCTTGATAGATTTTCTCGGAAGTTTGTTCGTCCTGTAAACTAAAATTTATAGCTGCGGGGGCAACCGAAGCGAACAATAAAAAGGTAGGATTACTGTCGATCGTTTCTCCCCAATTGCTAGCGGGAGATAGAGAAAGCAAACGAGCAGTTTCAGGACAACCAGGTCGAGTTCCATTGGGTTGAGATGAACTGTTATTACTGCCGGGTGCGCCGTTGGGAGGTGGGTTGTATTCAACCTGTACGATCGCCCAATTTCTCGAGTTAGAAACCGTAGGAGTTGCCCTGACGAGAAGAGTGGGTGTACTCCACCCCACGAGAACTCCATTCGCTAGTAAAAAGGGGGTCACTTGCTGTAAAAACTGTTGCATCCAAGTCATAACCTTTCGGAGTTGCTGAACGAGTCAAGACGATCGGGCAAAGTCAACCAGGAAAATCGATACAAAAATAGAAGCTCGATCGCACAATTTTTAAATTAAGTTCAGTATATTCTCGCACTGTTACAACTGTTTCCGGATTTTAAAATTCTTTTCCATCCGATCGCACTTTAGGATATTAAAAATCTTTATAATTCTGCTCGATCGATGCCCAAAATTGGACACAATACTTGACAGATCGAAACCTCTCTAAATTTCTGAGTCAAAAATCTAGAGTTTTCGCTCAAACGCTCTCGATCGTTCCGTATAAAAACGTACGATTTCTAAATCAATAAGCTGTATTTATAAACGGGTCAATATCTCCTCACCGAACTTCTTTGCATCTCCTTGATAAAGCACCCGATACCCACTACGTAATACAACTGGATTTTGCACCTCGCTCGATCGTTCAACCCTGTTTTTGGGGCAACGATCGGGCGAGTGCTCCCGTCGTCGCCAAGGCGATCGCCGCCGGAACCACCGGAACCCACTGACCGCCGACGAACAAACCCAAACTGACCCAGATTAAACTGCCTGCCGTTACCCCCGTTGCCAGTCCCCACGCCCAAGTGCGCGGACACGACAGGGCGATCGCCCCGCCCACAAATGCCCAACCGCCGATCCAAAACGCCTCGATCCAGGGATGCCAAACGTCCAGCAACGGTCGATCGTCGAGTTCCGCACTCAGCAGTTGGCTGATGGCGTGAGCTTGGACGATAACGGCTGGCATTTGCCGATCGGACTGTCCCCACTGGGTATAAGGCGTCTCGAAGAAACCGGATGTATTGGCAGTCGAGGCGGTGACGCCGATCAGGACGATGCGGCTGTGGATGTCTTCGGGGGCGATCTTGCCTGCCAGCAGGTCCCAAATCCGGACGCGCTGCGCCACTTGGGGGGCGTTGCGATAATTCAGCATCACTTGAAAGCCCCGATTGTCGAAATTTCGGTAGCCTCCGGCATCGGACGGCAAGCGGGTTAAAATCGCGTTTCCCAGTTGAATGCGATCGCTCGAGAGATTTTTCGGTTCGATACCTTCAGCTTGCAGGTACGACAGCGCCGCCAAACCCGCAAACGATAACCGAGTGGCACACGCCTCTTGGTAGTCCGATTGCATGAACAGGACGAAACGGCGGAGAATGCCATCGGGATCGAGCCAGACGTCGCTAAACCCCTGCCGATTTTCCGGAACGTTCGGCGGCGGGGCAATGCCGGGATTGTCGGGGTTGTTGGCTTGTCCGACGTGACACAGGGCGATGAGGTTCGGGTGTTGTTGCCAGAGGGGTTGAAGTCGATCGCCGCCGGGAGCGATCGAGCGATCGCGGAAAATATCCACGGCAACCACCCGAGGTTGGTGCTGCTTTACCTTTTCGATCGCCTGAGCGAGAATGCCATCGGGCAGGGGAAAGCCGTAGCGTTTGACATCCGCTTCCGTAGCTTCGACGACTAACAAACGCGGATCGGCAACTTCTGGCGGACGCATCCGCATCAGGCGATCGTAAGCGTAGAGTTCCCCCGGTTGCAGCCAACCCAATGCCCGAATGCCGAGAACGACTAAAGTCACAGCAACGGCACTTTGCAGCACGCGCTGCCAATGCAGCTTGGAGAAGGGGAGGGGACGCGATCGCAGCCGATTCCACGTCAGCGACTCCGCCTGCGGGTGGGCGACGATCGCCGGCAGCCAAGTCGCACAGGGCAATTGGTCTTCCAAACCCTCCAACCGTTCCCGCGCTTGCCGCACTGCCAACTCAAACGACTGACCCCCAGCAAAGGCTTGGAGAAAATACTTTAAAAAGATCTGGGCGACCTGATCGCCGACCACTTCCCGCATCACCACCATCTGCGGGATGTTCAAGTCGCCCAATTGTTGCGCCAATCCCAACCCGTCACAGGAGTTAAAAATTGCCAGTTGCAGTCCCCGTTTAATCGCTTGACGCAATCCGTATCGCAGTTCGTCGAGGGTCAAGCTATCGTTGGGATTGAGATAAATGCGTCCTTTCTCGCCTTCGGTTTCCGAATGTCCGGCAAAAAAGAGAATATCCCACGATCGTTCCCACAGGCAATCGTTGAGTTGTTGGCGCGTCGGTTCCACCAGAAACCACACGCGAGCATGGGGGAGAGTTTCTAGGATTTGGCGATCGGTCTCCACCTCGATTCCGGCGCTATGACCGAGAATGGCGAGGATTCTCACCTGGGGAGAGTGAGATTTGGGTGGCGGCAGAGGGGAAGTGCGACAGCTGAGCGAGACTTCTGCTCGACGCGATTCGCTCCAATCCCATAAATGCCAGGGGAGTTTTTGCAGTTGAGCGTTGTCGGTTTCGATGAAGACGCGCACGGCTTCGCGGCGATCGATCTCTTCTCGTAACGCGCGATCGATCCGCAGAAATTCCGGGGAGTCCAGCCACTGCCGGAAGCCATCGCCCAATTTTTGGGAAGATTCCCGGCATTCTTGAATTCTGCGGTTGATACTGCCATCGACTTCGATCGATTCCGGTTTGAGACGAGAGGGAGCGCCGATGGCGCGATACCGTTGCCAGTGGAGAGTTGCCCAGTTAGCGAGTTCGGGATTGGGGGGCAACTGTGCCACGAGTTCCAGTTGGCGAGCGTTCCCCGACCAAATTTCCACAGCGACGCGGCAGCCTCGATCGAGGCTGCCATTTAATTTGAGGATGACTCGCTTCGCCATGACCAGATCCTTGGCTCGGGTTTAGATCGTAAATGCTTCCGTGATGCTCGTTTCGCCTAATGCCACCTTAATGCTGAATCCTTCGCCCGGTTCGCCGCTAAACTTGAGTTGAATATTTTTGGTACTGCGAGCTTCTGCCTGCATGACCGCAATTCCGTCCTCGTCGAGGACCATCAATTTGAGATCTTGCGGTAGATAGGTGCGATCGCCCGTCGGATAGACTTCTACACCAATTCCCATCTCCGCATCCAACTTGGGACTCAGCCGCACCAGCAGCGCCACTTCGTCCTCCGCTCGCTCCAACTTCAGCCGCTTCACCCGCTCGATCGCCCCCCCGGATGTCGGAGAGCGCCAGCTTACAGCCGCCGTCGATCCGCTGCGCCAGACCATTCTGGGGGGCGACAAGACTGCTTCTGCGGTTTCCCAACCCGCCTCGAACACGTGGTGCAACCACTGGCTCAACTGATGTGAGGACTCCAAGTGGCTGGCGTACTGGAGAAAATCGTCGAGCGATCGCCACTCCTCCAACGGCACTTCCGCTGCCGTCACTTTTTTCAAAAAGCCGAGAATGGTCGCTTCAGTGAAGTCGGCATTGAGTTGGACGGCAAAATACCCCTGACGATCGCACCGAACTTCTAAGGGAACGGACACCGCGCGATCGCCCGCCAACACCGGACGGCACTCGAACTTGCCGATCGATCGCACCATCACGTCCGCCACGTCCGTAAATTCCCGAATCACACGATCGGCACTATCGCTCCCGGTTCGATCGACCTCAAATCCCATACACTCCAAGTAATACTCGACGGCATAGGTACTCAACGCATTGACATACACCTGTCTGGCATGTCGATCGGTTAAGTGTTTTTGCTTCAAACGTTCTTGTACCCTTCGCTTGGCTTCTCTCGCCAGTGGCACGCTAAAGGTTAGCGGCTCCTTCATTCGATTTGCATTCATCCCCAATTCCCTTGTACGCACGAGACTTTATCGTTAATTTAGTTCGCTAGGAAGTCCTTAAAATAAGGTTTCAACTCTCTGAGTTGCTGCTTATAAAATTCACAAAGCGTTGAATTGGATATATTTAACTCCGCAGAAATGTCTTCCCATTTCCGATCTTCCCAAATTCTCGCCAAAACGATAAACTGAAATGTCGCTTTGGGGTTTTTTTTAATATGCTTGCGGGTAAAGAAACCGTCGGGATCGGCTTCGATCCATTGCTTGAGATCTGCCGAGGCTGACGGGTCGGGTTCGGAGCCGATGGGATCGATCTCGTCCAAACTAGGCATATTTTTCCATTTCCGCAGCAAGTCGATAAATCGATTCTTTAACAAAAAGTTGACCCATCCCAGAACGTCTCGTGACGAATCGTATTTGTCAATCTTTTTACAAATTTCCATGACCGTAATGTTGAGTGCTTCGCGATAAAGATCTTCAGATATAGCTGGAGGAAGCGAATCGCAATGAGGACGATGTAGTTTGGGCGACTGAAAAATCTTGTTGGCTAACCGATTGAGAATCCGACGCCGTTCGTAACTGCGATCGGGGTACTGCTTGGCTTCCATCGCGAGTTGGTTAAGTTCGCGATCGTCCTCTGTCTGCCCATGAGTCATGTTTTCTGCCAAGGTCGCAAGTCAAGTAAGATGCACGGTTTGTGCGAGATTCTATTTATAGTTCGAGGCGCACATCAGAATTTTTCGGCGATCGGTCGGTCTTTAATAAAAATTTACAATTGGTTGTTGGTCATTAGTCATTACCAGAAAAAAACAGATGCAACCCAGTCAGGTGATTTGTGTGGGAGAGATGCTGGTCGATCGCTTGTCCGATCGACCCGGATTGCCCCTAGAAGCGGTGGATTCTTGGACGGACTATCCCGGAGGCGCACCCGCTAACGTCGCCTGTGCTTGCGTCAAATTGGGGACTCCGGCGGGGTTTGTCGGTTGCATCGGTCGCGACGCACCAGGGAACCATCTAGTAGAATTACTCGCAGATATCGGGGTGGAAACCACCGGAGTTCAGCGTCACGAAAACGCCCCCACGAGAATTGTCTACGTGGTCCGAAACGAAACGGGCGATCGCCACTTTGCCGGATTTGGGGGACGCTCCCCGTGCGAATTTGCCGATGCCTTCCTCGACGCGGAGGATATCCCCGAATCCCCGATCCGACAGGCTGAGTTTGTGGTGGTGGGTTCTCTGGAATTGGCATATCCTCACAGTCGCACCGCCGTCGATCGCGTTTTAAATCTCGCAGAAAACGACAATACCCGAATTTTGGTCGATGTCAATCGTCGGGATATGTTTTGGTCTGATCCGGGGGAAGCATTGCCTCGGGTGCGAGAATTGGTAAACCGGGCGGATTTTCTCAAACTCACCTCGGAGGAAGCGAAGTGGTTGTTCGATACCACCGATCCGGGAACGATCTGCGATCGCCTCCATCGAGTTCGCGGCGTGTGGGTGACATTGGGGGAACGCGGCTGTACCTACGCGATCGCCGGGTACCAAGACCGCATCCGTGCCTTCAATGTTCCGGTCGTCGATACCACGGGTGCTGGAGATGCCTTCACCGCCGGACTTTTACATCGACTCTGCCAACTCGGAACGCGAGAAATGGATGCGGAGATCGCCCGCGAAATCGCCCGCTATGCCAGTGCCGTGGGGGCGCTAACGGTGATGAAACCGGGGGCAATTGCCGCTCAACCCACAGCGACAGAAGTTCGAGACTTCTTATTTGATAGGAGTTCAGGAGAAAGAGGAGTCGAGGAAACCAGGGGGAGAGAAGCCACTAACCACTAGCAAATCCAGCAAAATTTATCGATAAATTCATCCGCCATTTTGCCGATTTTTTCCTGCCAAAAAACATTCTTTGATATTACCAATCCGAACTAATATTTCGCTTGAGCTGATTTCCTTTCCTAAGTTGGCAAGACAAAATTTGGCGATCGCGCTATTCTCAAATCAATTGCGCGAACCCAGTCCCTCCATCAGGGCATGATTTCCGGATAGCGAGGATAACCGCTAGTAGTAGGTGAGAACCCTTGCTTGATTTCGATCCCTTGTCATTCGATCGCGCTCTCGCCAGAAGTGTTATTCGACGTACTGACAAGTATGAATCCAAATTATTTTCAGTGCTATAGCAGTCACCAACCATTCGTCAATACCTGTAGGGGTAGTGCCAAGAGTGCCTACCCACTTCTCCCTACTCCCTCCTTGGAGGAGAGGGAACAATTGTGTCCCCCCTCCAGGGAGACTATAGGGGGGTCTGCCGGGGCAATCACAGGGGAATTGTCCCTACAAATCCATTGAAAGATTTACAACTCATTTAGGATTGCTATACACTGGCTTCCAGCTATTTTGCCCGATATTGTGGAGCACAATTTCCTTGCTCTTCCTGTTACCTGCATCAGCACAAACAATAGCGATTTCTCCCTCACCCCTCCGCCTGGGTCAAGTGACTTCGGTTTCCGAACTCGCCGACGTTCGGCCCACTGATTGGGCTTTCGGAGCATTGCAATCCCTAGTCTAACGCTACGGTTGTATTGTCGGATATCCCAACAGAACCGATCGTGGCAATCGCACCCTCGCCCGCTACGAATTTGCAGCGGGGTTGAATGCCTGTTTAGAGACCTTAACCCTGCCGGAGATCGATTCAGAAGATGCAGCCATTTTAGTTTTTAGGATAATCTTATGTTACGGCGATCGATAACGTTCTGGCATTCTCCATTCGTTCGATTCTGGCGATGGGTTCCCATCGGTTTTTGCTTATTTGTCAGCTTTTCACTCGGTTGTCGGCAATCCGATCTCGATCCGGCAGCGATCCCAACTCGTCCGAGTAACTTTAAGGTGGCAATGGTGTTACCGGGACCCAAAAATGACGGATCTTGGAGTCAGGCAGGCTATGAAGGTTTGAAGTTAATTGAATCGACGCTGAACGCCCAAGTTGCTTATACCGATAATACCGGAAAAATTTCCGAGGAGAAAACGAAAGAAAAGATTCGGAATTATGCCCGAGAGGGATATAAATTCGTTATCGGACACGGAGGAGAATATCTCGAGGCGATCGAGGAAATCGCACCCGAATTTCCCCGCACCAAATTTTCCGTGAGTACCAATTGTCCGGGTAATAATATCAATCAAGGCTGTTTATCATTTCGCGGGGAAGAACTGGGCTATTTGACGGGAGCGATCGCCGCTTTGAAAACGAAAACGGGTAAAGTCGGGTTTGTCGGTGGCATTGATTACCCGCACATGAAAGCTCGAGAAATTTTGTTCGAGCGCGGTGCAAAATCGATCGATCCCGATATTGAAGTTGCCGTAGATTGGCTGGGAAATTGGACCGATCGGGAGAAAGCTAAAGCTACGGTTAAA
>DVED01000074.1 GCA_015295945.1 Oscillatoriales cyanobacterium M59_W2019_021
AGTTCCGTTGCCCGTTGGTAAGCGTCGATCGCCTCATCAATGCGACCTTGCGCTTGGAAAACATCCCCCAACTTGTGGTAAATCGTCCAAGTTTCCGGTGCGAGGTCTAATGCCGCGCGATAGTAACGAATAGCTCCATCCAAGCGATCGTGAACTTTCAAAATATCGCCCAACCGTTCGTGAGGTTCGGCAACGAGAGGATCGAGCTTCATCGCCTTTTGAAAAACCAAAATCGCGAGTTTCCACTGTTCCTGGCGGATGTATAAATCGCCCAAACTCACATAAGCGCCTACCTCCTCCGGTTGCAAGGAAATCGCCCGCTTATAAGACTTTTCCGCATCTGCCATCTTGCCCGCACCTTGCAAAGCATCGCCCATAACCGCGTAGGCAACAGCGGATTGCGGTTGTTCCCGCAACACTTGCTGGCACAAAGCGATCGCTTCGGGGAAATTTCCACTCGCGCAAGCTTGCCGCGCTCGATCGATGGGATCGTTAGCCTCGCTCCGCGAACCGTCGAGGCGATCTAATTCTTCATCACTGAGGCGATGATTTGCAACCGAATTTGCTCCAGATGACACAACCGCCATGGAAATGCTGCTCTCGACTCCCAAGTCGATGCTCGACCACGTGCCGTCGAAGAGGTTTTTCAAGGACGTAGATTTGACGTGTTGAAGTGCAGTCGTTTCTCGAACGGAGTGTAGTGCCGTTCCATTTTGGAAAGCAGGAATGCTCGGTTGTTTGCCCAATGCTAACTGGAGAACGGCTTCCCGAAATCGCAGAGCTTCCCGATGCAATTCCTCTTGGCGTTTGAGTGCTGCGCCTAACTGCTGGTAAGCGTTTTCGATTTCCTGTTGAGTTTGGCGGACTCGATCGAGAAAGCGATCGGCAGTGTCAGACCCCAGGGGTGAAGGCAACTCTTGGGGGGCAACGATTTCGGTCGGTGTGGCAAAGGATTCGATGGGGCGGGGTGGGGAAACCTCAGCCGAGAGTCGATCGACCGCCGCTATTCCCGTAGAACTCGAACCCGGAGGCGCTACGCTCAGTCGGGATGCCTGACGGTATAAGGCGTTGGCTTCCTGAAGGCGTCCTTGCCGCGTCAAAGCTTCCGCCAAATTGTGATAAGCCCCGGAGATAGTGGGATCGAGCTTCAAGGCTTTTTGGTAACAGTCGATCGCGTGGGTGAGTCGATCTTGCTTGAACAGCCGATTGCCCAAATTGACCAGTGCTTCCGGTTTCACCCCTTGGGGTTCCAATTCGTAAGCGCGATACAAGCAATCGGTCGATTCCAGTTCGCGACCGATTTTTTGCCAAACTTTAGAAAGGTGTTGGTAGGCTCCGGCAAAATCGGGTTTGAGGGCGATCGCTTTTTGGAAGTAAGCGATCGCCAGTTTCCAATCCTGTTGCCCAGCCGCTAAATTACCCAAATTGGCATAGGCTTCGGCATAATTGGGATTGAATTCGATCGCCTTTAGATACCAATTTCGCGCTTGTTGCAGATCCTTCTTCGCTCGCCAGATATTGCCGAGGGTCTTGCAAGTGGCAGCCGAGCGGGGATCGCTTCTCAACGCTTCTTGGCAGGCGGCGATCGCATCGTCCGGTTTGCCTTGCGCCAACAGCGCTTCCGCTCTTTGTTGGTAATGGTCTGCCGTTTGTTCGGGGTGAACCAGGGGAGGCATGATATTTTCTCTCTGGCGAGGAGGAACAGTCGTTTGAGTCATCGGAATTCCCGACTTTACTATACCAAGTTTTTCCAAAATTTTCTGAAGGGCATCGAGATCGATTGCCAGATCTTCAATTAAGGGATTGATATACATCAAATGCCGCAGCGGATCGCAGCGAAAAGATCGTCCCACTAGGTAATAATGCTGCAATCCCAACTGTTGGCTAATCGCACCAAAATAATGGCGGAAGTAATGGGGGGAAACGAATTCGACGATTTGAGTTCCGGGTTGGCAAAAGATAATATTGGTGAACCCGCTCCCGTGAGCGCCGACAATGGTTTTCGCGTTTCTAAATAAATGAATTTGCTCGTCTAGGGATAACTCTTCGAGGGCGACGGACACAAATCCGAACCCTTGCAAGCAGGAAATGACTTCGGCTTCACCCAACAACCGACGGTATCCAGCTTTGGATCGACTGATGTAGATGCGATCGGCAGAAGGTTTTGCCAAACTCGTCTCCGGGAGAAACGTTTGGCGCAGAAAGTCGAGAACCCATGGCGACGGCATCCCCAAATCGCCGGGAAACGACGGCACGATTAATCGATCGGCTCGAACGTGCGGGTGGCGATCGCTTTCGATAATCTTACTCTCGGGAATGCCCAAGCGTTTGAGGGTTTCTTTCTGAAAGGGCTGCCGACACTGATTGACGACGAATCGATCGATCTGCTCCCACTTCCAACCCTCCCGTCGCAAAATTTCTAACCGGGGCAGAATATCCACCATCCAGTGGAAATACACGTTCGCCGACAGTCCGGCAATGACGGCCACCGTTCCCTCGAGCCGTTCGAGCGGCGGCAACGATTCTTGGCGAAAAATGCGATGCCGCGTCGGATCGCATTTTTGGCAACCGGGAAGTTGCCCCGGATATTCCCGCGAAACGTCCCCTAACAGGTAATTATCCGGCGTCACGATCGCAACTGCCTCGCACACCCGCCACCAATTTTCCTGGGGCATTATCCAAGCGCGTCCCTCCGGGATCGTGACCGTAAAGAGATCTGGGGGCAGTTCCTCCCGAGGCTGAGAATTCTCATAGGTATAAATCCCCGCCTCGATTTCGGTCAATCCCCAACCTTCGGCAATCCTCTGCCAACACGGGTGACAGTGCAAACCCTCGCATAGGGGATATGTAGAATTGGGGGGCAAAGGTCGATCGGTTGAAGATCGATCGCCCCACCCCCGAGCCGACAGATAAACCCCTTGGGGTAAGGCTGCGGGAACTTTACCCCCCGCTATCAAGTGTTGCACCCGCTGCTGTTGGAGTTGACACGCCTGCCAATCAGGTTGCAGTTGGGGAATTTTTGATGCCCCCGCTTTTTGGTAAGTCTGCAACGCCCGATCGTACAAACCCGACTGGAAATAGACGCGACCGAGATGGGTATAAATTTCTACCAGGTAACGCTCGAATCCCCGAATATCTTGCTTTTGCAGCGATCGCAACAACTGACCCGACGCCGCACGCGCTCGATCGAGATCGTTGCTGGGAACCAATTGTGCCATATTCTGGCAATAGGCTTCTACCCAATCCGGCTGTCTGGAGATCGCAGCTTGCAGGTAAATCGCCGCTTCGGAAAACTTCCCCGCCTCTAAGAACTCCAATCCGCACTCGTCAAAAATTTGAACGCCATCGGGTTTGAGTTGGAGAACTTTTTGGAAACAGGCAACCGCTTCCGCGTGGCGTCCTTGTTTTTGCAAGGCTTTTCCCAAGTTATAAGCCGTTAAAACCCTCTGGGGATCGAGTTGGAGAGATCGTCGGTAAGCGGAGATTGCCCGATCTAACTCACCCTGTCTCAACCAAAACTGACCTAGGTTATTGTATAGCGGGGGGTAATCCGGATCGATTCGGCTAACCTCAAGGTAGGCAGCCATCGCCTCGTCGTATTTTCCGAGGCTAGTTAAGGCACAACCCAAGTTATTGTAAATCAGGAGGCGATCGAGAGTGGCATCCTCTCTACCTCCACAATAGCGAAGTGCTTCCCTATAGCTGGATACAGCCGCTTCGAGCTGACCTTTCTCCTGCTGGACGATCCCTTGTTTGACATAGGCTTTGGCAGTCTCGGACTGCCGACAATCCAGTTGCATATCTATCCGATCGAGGGCTTTGCACCCTTTATCGCAATAGCCATTGACCTTCGACTATTTTATCTAGAGCTTGGCAAACTCTGACTTGTCAACCCGAGACGATCGTCATCAGACTTCTATCTTGCGGGCTAACAACGAATAGCGAACCGATCGAGCTATAACTATTACGTCTGCACCCCTGACAAACCGATTTCTCGGTCTGCAAAAACAAAACCTACTCCAAACATCCAGTTACTTCACATTACATTGAGAACCACTCAGTTCTGGAGATATAGCTAACGCCTCAGACCGGAAGTCGAGTGAGGCGTTAGCGTGAATTTGGATCTTGTCAACCGACAGAAAAGTGAGGGAAGATATCGACGATTGGCAATATCAACTCATTACAATTAGAATCTTATTCGTGACTTGAATAAGATCGGCGATTTCGAGCTTAGAAGCTGGGCATATCGTCAACACTGTCATCCGCAAAGCTAATCAAGCCCGTTTCGGTATCGATCGTAATCTTCGTACCGTCGTCGATGGTGGTTCCAGCCGGTAATTCGGCATCGAACACCGCTTTGAGGGTATCGTCGCCCAATCGCAAGACGAGGGTATCGGGATCGCCATTGAAGTTGAATTGGTTGATTTGGTCTTCGATCACGAACATTCCACCATCAGTGAGAACGTCTACCACGAAGGTATCTTCTCCTTGACCGCCTTCTAATAAATCGACGCCAGCACCACCATCGAGTAAGTCGTTGCCTTTACCGCCGCGAACAGTGTCTTTGCCATCGCCACCGTAGATTTTGTCGTCTCCATCTTGACCGAGGAGTTTGTCGTCTCCTTCTTTACCTTGGATTTTATCGTTACCTTGACCGCCTTTAATGGAGTCATCTCCTTGACCGCCTCGGAGAGAGTCATCCCCTGTGCCACCGCTGATGGAATCGTCTCCTTCGTTACCAGAGATATTATCGTTTCCATCGCCACCTTTAATGAGGTCGAAACCGGCTTTTCCGTAAATCTTATCGTCGCCACCACCTCCATCAAGGAAGTCACCGTCATTGCTTCCTTTGATAAATTCGTTGGCGTCGGTACCGATAACTACTACTGACATGTGCGTTGCTCCTGTATTTTCTGTAATCTATTCGCTTGCTCTTTTGGGAATTGCTTTCCCAAATTCTGTCAAATCAAAATAACCCAATTAGCTCTCTCAAATTATTCCCTGCTGATGGACGAATTGTCATCGTTAATTCTTCGGAGTTTCGGTAAAGATTGTGTATAGTCAACTCTCTTGATTTATTGAGAATCCGCAAAATAACTCCGTGTGTATACGTATTATACGAAATAATACGTATACACTGTTCCGTATAAACACTGAAAACACGGCGTTGAATAGAAGATTTGATTGTCAATCCGCTAGATGGCGCAAAATTGATGGCAGCAAACGATCGCCCCGAGCCAGCATGGGGTAAAGTTGGGTAAAAAACGATGGTTTGGCGCTGCCTATTTTTCCAATTTCCCCGGATCGCGATCGCCGTTGCAAGCCTCCCAATGACTCTTCTGGCGGGTACTTCAGCGATCGCCCAAGTTTCCCAACCCCCGCTGCAACGGCAAGGAACGGAAGTTTATCTTAACGATCGCCGCGAGTTCGTTCCTTGGCGACAGTGGCAAGATGCAACCGGATGGCGAATCCAGATCGGCGATACAGGATTGCGATCGATTGCCGGATTCGATCTGTTGAGTACGAGCGATCCGACACGACAACCCGTCGAGTGGTTTTCTGATTTTCCGACAGAGCCGATCGTCCTTCCCGCTCAATTCGATGGAAAATACCGATACCTGGATGTCAGTGAACTTGCAAGGAGGTTAGGCTGGCAGATGGAAGTACGAGAGAACACTTTATATATTAAATCTGAGGCTACCCAAGTTAGAGCTATCCGACAGGGGGAGCAACCTTGGGGACAGCGAATTGTTTTTGAGCTAAGTGGAAACGCACCTTGGCACATGGATCGCCAAGACGATCAATGGCTCGTATCTTTTGATAGTACCATATTTAAAGATATTGTAAAGCGATTGCCCCCGTCTAAATTGTGGACGATCGAGGCATCCGCTCAGGGGGTGAAGTTGTTCTTGAATTTACCTGTCAGCCAAACCCCGCGAGTTTATACTCTCTCCAATCCCGAGCGCCTGGTTATCGATATCGGAGCCGATCCGATCGCCGAACGCGATATCCTGTGGATGCCGGGGATTCGCTGGCGGCAGCAGATGGTGGAGGTGAGGGAATCTCGGTTTCCGGTCGTTTGGTTAGAAGTCGATCGCCATCGCTCCGAGTTGGAGTTCCAACCCATTTGGACGAATCCCGATTCTCAGGTGGGAATTGCCCCCTTGCAGGAAACCGCATCGGCATGGGGCGCAATTGCAGCCATTAACGCCGGATTTTTCAACCGCAATACCGAACTTTCTTTGGGTGCCATTCGCAGCGACGATCGCTGGTATTCCAGTCCTATTTTGCATCGCGGGGCGATCGGGTGGGACGAAGCGGGAAATTTCGAGATCGATCGCCTCACCTTGCAAGAAGAACTCATCACAGCCGAAGGTCAGCACATTGGGCTGGGTTATCTCAATAGCGGGTACGCGCAAGGGGGGGCATCTCGCTACACGCCGGAATGGGGGGAAACGTACATGCCGCTAAGCGATAACGAGATTTTAGTGGCAGTAGAAGGCGATCGCGCGACGCAACACATCAAAGGCGGTCTCGCCGGAGAAACCCCCGTTCCCATCCCCGCCGACGGCTATCTCCTCGCCCTTCGCGACGCTCCCGACTTGGCGAATTCCTTCCCCATCGGGACTCAACTCGCCATCGCCCAAACCACGGAACCCGCCAGCTTCGATCGCTACTCCCAAATTCTCGCCGCCGGACCGCTACTCGTCCAAAATAGCCACATCGTCCTCGACGCCTTAGCCGAACAGTTTAACCCCTACTTTGCCAAAGGTCGCGCCTCCCGCAGTGCCATCGGTACGACCAAAACCGGACAGTTCCTCCTGGTCATCCTCCGACCCGACGCCACCGGACGCGGTGCCACGCTCTGGGAGACGGCGGAAGTCATGCGGCAATTGGGGGCAGTGGATGCCCTGAATCTGGATGGCGGAAGTTCGGCATCATTATATTTGGGGGGTCAACTGGTCGATCGCGTTCCAGCAACGGCAGCACGAGTTCATAATGGGTTGGGGATTTTTTTCCGCAGTTCAACTAACCCCTAACAAACCCCAAACCGATCGAAACGGGAACGCAAAGACGATCGAGTCAGTCGATCTTATTCTTTGTGCGGTTGCACCTTTTCTCCCAGCATTTTTAATTGTGAATTTTGCATTTTTCATTCCGCTGGTATGAGATCTTGGGGGTGTGTGGAGTGAGTATGAGATAAAGCACATTGCCGTGTTTGCCAATCACAAAGTCAAAGGTCAGAAAAAACGACGAGTGGGGTCTGCTGTTGTCCGAAAACCGATCGGAGTCAGTCAGCCTGTAGAGATGGGTTTAGCGAAAGGTCTGGCTCAATCCCGGATGTCACCGCCAAAACCCACCCCATTCCAATTGAGTTTATTCTTAATCGTATCGATCGGGATGTGGAGTGTTCCCGCCATCGGCAGTCCGGTGGCGGATAAACTCGACTCCCCAAAACTCACTCAAATTCCCTCAGTTTCGGAACTTTCCGACGTGGAACCCGACGATTGGGCGTATCAAGCATTGCGATCGCTGGTGGAACGCTACGGCTGTTTGGCAGGCTATCCCGACGGCACATTTCGGGGAAATCGATCGCTGACTCGGTACGAATTTGCGGCGGGGTTGAATGCCTGTTTGGATCGGGTACTCGAATTGGCGTCTTCTGGGGCAGATCGAGAGGAGATTCTGCGCGTCTTCAGACCCTTAGAAGAAGAATTTGCGGCAGAACTGGCAACCCTACGGGGTCGGGTGGACGACTTAGAAGCGCGAACGGCAAAGTTGGAATCCCAGCAATTTTCCCCCACTGCCATCCTCGGCGGGGAAGCCATTTTCGCCTTAACGACCGGAACGGGGGGAAGTCCGCCGGGAGACGGCGACGCCAATCCCACTTTTACTCATTTAACGCGATTGGGGCTGGTTTCTTCGCTCACTGGGCGCGATCGCCTGCGTCTCGAACTCAGTAGCGGCAATTTCGCCAGTCGCGGTTTATCCAACCCGGAAGCCTTTAACACCGATATGGCGCTGCTGTCCTATCAAAGCGACACCGACAACCAAGTTAGATTAGATAAACTAGAATACCGTTTTGCGGCATTGGGCGATCGGGTGGTGTTCACCGTCCGACCCGTGGGATTCAGCCTCAGCAGCGTCTTAACCGCCAACTCTCCCTATTTCGACGCCGGACGCGGTTCCCTATCTCGGTTTGCCGAAGCCAGTCCCCTCTTCAAAATCGGCAGCTTAGACGCGGGTGCGGGATTCGATTGGTTGGTTAGCGATGCGGTTCGCCTGCAAGTTGCCTACGGAACTCGCAACGGCAACAATCCGGAATTGGGACGGGGAATTACTGGGTCAGACCACAGCGCGTTAGGCGTGCAACTGTTACTCAAACCCGCGCCGACGGTGTTGACGGGAATTACCTACGTTAATGCTTATGCCGAAAACGGTCGTTTGGATACCTTTAGCGGCAGTTTTCGCGCCGATACCGCTTCGTTTTTGGATGCACCCGCGCAGATTAACGCCGTTGGCGGAACGTTGCAATGGCGAATGACCTCCGATTTAACCTTCGGAACTTGGGGGGGATGGACGTTTACCGATGCGATCGATTCCGACGGTTACGCAACCACCAATACTTATTTATTTTCCCTAGGCTATTCCGATCCTTTCGATCGAGATGGCGATTTACTCGCATTCCTAGTCGGTCAACCGCCGAAATTAGTTTCGGGAACCGATTTGCGTTTGGGAAAAGACCCGGATACTTCGCTCCATTTCGAGCTATTCTACCGCTTCGGCGTCACTGATAACATTTCCATTACGCCGGGGGTTTTCTGGATTACGAATCCCGAACACGATCGCGATAATGAAGATATCTTTATCGGGGCAATTCGCACCACTTTTCGGTTTTGATAGAATTTGGTGATTGGTGATTGGTAGGGTGTGTTGAGGAACGAAACGCACCATCTCGATCGTTGGATAGCTGGGATCAAAACATGAAAACTTTGAATTCTGTATTTTACGTCTCATTTTTGGCAATTTCCTTCGGGTTGGCTGTGCCGATGCGGGCGGAAGTTGCGGACGAGCGATGTGCGAATCCCACCGAACCGGAAGATGTGGAATTCTGCGCCAATCGGGAACCGGAACCGCAGCGATTGCGACCGTCTTTTTCTGAAGAAGAACGGCGCGGATTTGACGAACGGGGATTCTCGAATCGTTTTTTAAACGACGCTCTCAACGGGATTAGCGATCCGCTGGGTGGTGGAACGGTTGGGGGTGGCGAATTGGAAGGTTTGGAAGTGGGGGAAATTTCTCCGATCGATCGCGGCTTGATTCCCGCGTTCGATCCCACGGATGTTATCGTGCCGACAACGGGTATCCGAAAATAACGATCGCGAAACACTGGGGTAATGAATCGCTAAATGTTTCTACAATTGATGGGTCGATCGGTTCGAGCAAGTTATGAAAATTTTAGCGATCGAAGCCGATAAATTGACGGCTAACCGTCTGGTAGAAACGCTGTCGAGCCAATATTACACCGTAGAAGTTGCCCCGGATGGCGAAACGGGTTGGGAGTTCGTGCAAGCCTTTACCTACGATTTGGTGTTGGTGGACGTGCAACTTCCCCAACTCGACGGCATCGGTCTGTGCCAGCAAATCCGCGCGGAAGGCTATACCTTGCCCCTGTTATTATTGACCGATCGCGACAACCGCCGCGATCGCCTGCGGGGTTTGGATGCGGGAGCGGATGACATCTATCCCCTAGAACCCTTCGATGGAGAAGACTTGCTCGCTCGGGTGCGGGCGCTGTTGCGGCGGGGTGCGACGACGGTATTCCCAGTCCTGCAATGGGGCGATCTCCGCCTCGATCCGAGAACCTGCGAAGTCACCTACGCCGATCGACTCCTATCGCTGACTCCCAAGGAATACGGACTGCTGGAACTCTTCCTCCGCAATCCCCATCGCGTCTTTAGCTGCGGGGCAATTCTCGATCGCCTTTGGGCGTTTCAAGACGTGCCGGGAGAATACGCCGTCCGCACCCATATTAAAGATCTCCGGCATAAATTGAAAGACGTGGGAGCGCCTGCCGAGACGATCGAAACGGTATACGGCATGGGCTATCGCCTCCAACACTACGAAAACCCCGCCGCATTGGACGCCGGAGACACAGAACGCATTCGCCAACAAACCCTGACAGCGCTTTCCGGGGTGTGGTATCGCTTCCAAACGCGGATTCGGGAACAGGTGGAGATTTTGGAACGAGCCACCGATGCCCTACGGCAACGAGCGCTCGATGGCGAACTGCGACGGCAAGCGGAATGCGAAGCCCATACTCTGGCGGGATCGCTGGGAACGTTCGGCTTGATGAAAGGCTCCCACCTCGCCCGCAAAATCGAACGTCGCTTGCAAGCCGATCGGATTTGGGAAGAACGGGAAGCTCGGGGATTGTGCGAGTTGGTAGGGGCATTACGCCGGGAAATCGATCGATCGTCGGCGCATTTGGTGGGAGAGGCGGCATCTCGACGGGATGATCGCCCGTTACTGTTACTGGTCGATGGAGATCGGGCGGTAGCGTCTGCTCTGGCATTGGAAGCCCGAGGGTGGGGGCTGCGATCGCGCGTGGCTCCCAACCTGCCGACAGCACGGAAAAAAGTCGAACGGGAAGCGCCCGATCTCGTTCTCCTGGATCTAGGCGTCGCTAATTCGACGGAAGAGAGTTTGAAATTTCTCGGCGAACTCACCCACCGCACGCCGCCGATCCCGGTGTTGGTGTTTACGGAACGAGATAGCTTGACCGATCGCCTGGAAGTGGCGCGAGCAGGGGGCAATACCTTTTTGCAAAAGCCGATGCTTCCCGCTCGCGTTCTCGATGCGGTGACTCAGGTCTTGCACCGGGGCGATCCCCCCGACGCGCGGGTGATGGTTGTCGATGACGATCCGAAAATCCTGGAAATTCTCCGCACCCTGTTGGCGCCTTGGGGATTGAAAGTGACCACTCTCGACGATCCCCGGCGATTTTGGGATACGCTGTCTGCCTTTGCCCCGGATTTGTTGGTTGTGGATCTGAAAATGCCCCACGTCAGCGGCATCGAGGTCTGTCAAATCGTGCGGAACGATGCCCGTTGGGGCGGATTGCCGATCGTCTGCCTGCTCGATCGCGCCGATCCCAAGGCGATCGAGCGCGTGTTTGCCTTCGGTGCAGACGATTTTGCCATCAAGCCGATCGTCGGTCCGGAATTGGTGGCTCGCATTCTCAATCGCTTGGAACGATTTCGGCTCCTGCAACAACTGGCACGAACCGATCGCTAACAACCTTTTATTTTTTTAAGAATTTGTAATTGGAAATCTCGTTAAATTACGTTAGAATAACAAAGGTGAAAAAGGCAAAAAATGTAAAGAAAAGTAAATATTACTCGATCGAAAATCAGCGATCCCCTACAATAAGGTTGTAGAGAAAAAAACTCTACGAATATCGATCGAAAAAGTTCCACTCTTAACGACATTAATCGCTCAGTTCGGGAGGGTCAGTTATGGAATCGCGTCAAAACTTAGCAGGAATGCTGCAATATTTATGGGACGGGGTCAAGAGAATTTTTACCGCTAGAGACGATAACTATCCAGAAACTGGCGTCCAGCCCTTTGAAGGCGAGCCATTCGACGAACAAAAGCAACACAATTGGTAGATATCGAGTCCACACTCGATCGCGATCGCTCGGTTTCTATTAAAAGTGTCAGTCTCTTGTCAACATAAATCGCTCGATCGAAGCAGGAGTTTCACGACTCCTGCTTTGTCAATGTTGCCAGAATAAGAGGCGATCGATCATCGATTAAAGCTCCGCCGCTTTCTTAATCCACGTTTCTTGCAAGATAACTTGAAAGATGACGACGATCGGCAAAGCCAGAAATAAGCCTAAAAATCCGAAAAATATGCCACAAATAACCTGCGATAACAACGTACTGGCAGGGAGCAGCGAAACTCGCTCTTTCATCACCAGTGGCGTTAAAATATTGCTCTCGATTTGTTGGATGAGAACGTATAAACCAATCACAAACCCTGCCTTCCAAGGTGCGTCGAGTAACGCCAATGCCACGGGAGGAATGACGCTGAGTGCCGGACCGATGTTGGGAATAAAGGTGAGCAATCCAGCAATGAGAGCGTTAATAAATGGAAATTGAACTCTTAATATATACAATCCAATCCAACTGAGCAGGGTAATAATGCCCATGTTGAAAAGAATGCCGACAAACCAGCCGAGCAGCGACTTTTCGCATTTATCGAGAATGGTATTAACTTTAGGTTTTGCCGAAGTCGGAACGAGGAGGAGAAAGGCGTTGCGGTAAGATTTCGGGCTGGCTAAGAACATGATGGTGAGGACGACAACCAGCAAGAAGTTAAGAATAAAGTCAACGGAATTTGAAAATACAGTCAGAAACCCATTAAATAATCCGTTACCATAGCTCGGTAATTGAGTAAAGATTTCTTGAAAACTGCCCAGTTCTGATAGCAATTTATTGATGCGCGGAATTTGTAAAAATTCGTATTGCTCCTGAAGCTGTTTGAATCCCAAAGGAACGCGATCGACCAGTTGCTGCCATTCATCGGCGAAAGAAGGTACGATAGCGATCCCTAAAAATCCAAGTAATAAAGGAATCATCAACACCACAAAAGCAACCGCCAATCCTCGAGGTTTTAAGCCCGATCGATACAAGCGCCGAACTAAACGATTGAGAACTGTCGCAAAAATTAACGCCGTAAATATAAGTAGCAAAACTTGCCGGATTTGCCACGAAAAGTAAACAAAAACAGCAGCAAAAACCAACCCAAAACTTTTTAATAAGCTCGTCAATAAATTTATCAATATTAAAATCCTGAGAATCGATAGTTTTCTCTATAGCAGTAGATTTGAGCGTTGCCGCATTGGCTCGATATCGAGAAAAAACAAAAATTTCAGCCCGATTAGACTTAGAAAGTTTCAATTTTAAGCCGATCGCGAGATCGTAAAATTCGATTTCGTTCGCTCGAAGGCTAGCGATCGACTGGATTGAGTTTTAACATTTCCCAGGTTGTATACGTGCCGATCGGACTCCACAAAATATAAGGTAATAATAACAGAGATGCCGTTTGAGAGATATCCCAAACAATGACGGCGAGAATCGCGCTGAGTAGAACACACGTTGCGCCGATAACAGTGCCAACGAGCAAACTTTTTAGCTTGCACATCAGAACGTTATAGGCTAAAGTCACTAGTTCAAGAACTAGATAAAAACCCATTAATAGCCAACTCGATCGGCTGCCCGGATTGCTTTCCCAAACGATGTAAGCAGACCACGCCGCCGCAATAAAAACGATCGTCCAAATAACGGGAATGGCGTTTTCAAAAGTCAACCATTTAGGTCTTTGCAGGCGATCGAACCAGCGTTGGTCTTCTTGAGAAAGCGCTTGGCTGCCGAGAAACCCGACGGCGATTGTTACTGCCCCAATGACCATCCAAGATTTAATCACAAGTTCTGTTTCATGGAAAATAACAACAATTGGGAAAGAGAAATTCTCAAGAGTTAGGTGTGTCTCGTTCTTCCGTGACGAAAACCGGACTGGCAACGAAGAGTCCAATAATCGACTCGACGATCGAGAAACCGATCGCGATCGCGCCCAAAAGCATCAACGGGGCTAACCCGGCAAAAGGCGTCAGAATTAAACTGAATAATAAAATGAGCAAGATAATTCTAGACATCGCAATTTTTTTCCTTTAGTTTCTGAGTGGAAGAGAAATAGCCAATCCGATCGAGATAGCGAGTCGTAGAACTTTTTGGAAAAGTCCGCCTTTGCCGCTAAATTCGCGATCGGCTTTTTCTCCTTACATCCTACGACTTATCGTAAATCTTAAAGAATTATTTAGTCTATCTATCCACAGGTGGAAATTTGGACGAGTCACCCATTACCCATTCCCATATCCGTGTTCTGCCAGAAACTCCGGCGTAATTGCCTCCATGGGTTCGGTCGCACCCCCCACTCGGTGGTGCAGAAACTTCTCAACATACTTGCCTAAAATATCCCCTTCCAAGTTGACCCAACTTCCCGGTTGTAGGGTTCGCAAATTTGTTTCTTCGTAGGTGTGAGGAATAACGGCAACTTTGAACCAACGGCTGGCGCGATCGCACTCGGCAACGGTTAAACTAATACCATTGACGGCGATACTCCCTTTAGGAACCAGATACGGCGCGATGCGTTGCTGCCAAACTTCCGCCAGGGTTGGCGGTGCGGCAAAACTCATTTCCCAGGAATTGCCCACCAGAACCGACTCCTGCAAACAACCCACCCCATCGACGTGACCCGTGACGAAATGTCCGCCTAACTTGCTGCCGACCCGCAGAGAGGCTTCGAGGTTGACGTAGGAATTATCTGGCTGCATGCGCCCCAGGGTGCTGCGTTGTAACGTTTCCGGCGACACGGCGGCAATAAAACCGCTGGCTTCGATCTCCACCACCGTCAGGCACACCCCATCCACGGCAACGCTATCGCCGATCGCCAAGTCTTGTAAAATTGAAGGTAGATCCCCGGAAACACAGCGGATGCGAGAGCGACCACCTTCGAGAGCTTCAAGAGTGCCTAGAGCTTGAATTAATCCAGTAAACACGATTTTTCTCGATCGAATACGCTATTTTTGAGTATTTTCGAGCGGCTTTGCGCCCATTGGAACCTCCGATCTTCAGGAGCGTCCGATGTTTTAGCTAATTTTAAAAAGGTTTCTAGAGGTTTCTTGTAAATCGGGGCATCGATCGAGGCATACTGGAATTCAGGGAGCGGGCATCTCCGCCGCCAGATTGTTTAACCCCTTACCCAATGAGGCTGAATCCATGATTGAGATGAAAGTCGCCGGAATTGCTTTAGATGCAGCCAACAGAAATCCGATCGTACTGCTCAGAGATGCGGACGAACGCCGCGCCCTGCCCATTTATATCAGCCAAGATCAAGCCAAGTCAATTCTCGGCGCGATGGAGAATTACCGCCCCCCCCGTCCTCTGACCCACGATTTAATCGTCAATCTGTTGGAAGTATGGGAGATGGAACTCGATCGCGTTATCATCCACGCCCTCCAAGATAATACGTTCTACGCCATCCTCAAAGTTCGCCAAGGCGAGACGTTCAAGGAAATTGACGCCCGTCCCAGCGATGCCATTGCCATCGCCTTAAGACTGGATAGCCCCATTTGGGTAATGGAAGAAGTCGTTGCCGATGCCTCGATTCCGGTCGATCGAGAAGCCGACGAAGCCGAACGCCAAGCCTTCCGCGAGTTTGTCGATAACTTGAGTCCCGAGGAACTGATCCGACGTGCTGGAAAGGGACGCCAAGAACCAAAATACGATCAATAAGAATTTGGGGTTTGGGGTTTGGGGTTTGGGGTTTGGGGATTTGCTAGTCACATTCACAATATCCGTGTCTCCGCGTCTCCGTGTCCGCGTGTCTCCTTCTCCCCTTGCTCTCTTCCTCCTGTAGGCGAGAAGAGTGCGAAGCACTTACTCCTGAACTCCTGTAGGCGAGAAGAGCGCGCAGCGCTTACTCCTGAACTCCTGAACTCCTAATTCATGCGTTACCGCCGTTTTGGGAAAACCAATCTGCATCTGTCGGTGTTTTCGTTGGGGACGATGCGTTATTTGGCATCGGAGGAAACGGCGGTGGAGACGGTTCGATCGGCGGTGGCAGCCGGGGTCAATCACCTAGAAACGGCACGGGGGTATGGCAACAGCGATCGCTATCTGGGGACGGCACTGCAAGATTTATCGCGCGAACGCCTCTACATTACCACCAAAGTTCCCCCCATCCCCGACCCCGATGCCATGGAACGCAGTATTGACGAATCCCTCGATCGCCTCGGCATCAGCTATCTCGACAATTTAGCCATTCACGGCATCAACACCCGGCAACACCTCGATTGGGTACTGGCTGCCGATGGCGGTATGCGGGGGGTGGAAAGAGCGATCGCCGACGGTCGGGTGCGACACCTGGGATTCTCCACCCACGGCTCCCTCGAGGTCATCTTAGCGGCAATTCATTCAGATTTGTTCGAGTTTGTCAATCTGCATTATTATCTATTTTTCCAGCGCCATGCCGAGGCGATCGCCCTAGCTGCTGAAAAAGACTTGGGGATTTTCATCATTTCCCCCGCCGATAAAGGCGGACAACTCTACACCCCGCCGGAAACCCTGGAACGGTTGTGTGCCCCTTTTTCCCCGTTAGAATTAAACTACCGCTTTCTATTGGGCGATCGCCGCATTACCACCCTCAGTTTTGGTGCGGCGAACCCGTCAGAAGTGCCTCTCCCCCTCCGTTTTGCCGATCGCGATGGAAACCTCACATCGGCAGAAATAGCAGCCTTGCAGCGCCTGGAAACCCACGCAGAAACGAGGTTAGGGGGCGATCGATGCAGCCAGTGCTATGCCTGCTTGCCTTGTCCGGTTGACATTCACATTCCCGAAGTCCTCCGCCTGCGCAATCTCGCCGTTGCCTACGACATGACCGCCTTCGGACAGTACCGCTATCGGATGTTTGAAAATGCCGGACATTGGTTTCCCGGTCGTAAAGGCGATCGCTGCACCGACTGCGGCGACTGTCTGCCCCGCTGTCCGGAACAACTCGATATTCCCCAACTTCTACGAGATACGCATCAGCGTCTCAACGGTTCCCCCCGCCGTCGGTTGTGGTCGTGTTAAGTTCAATTTGACCCTTGGGTATTATCGATCATGAGAAAGCTAGATTTTCAAGTGTTTAGGTTGCCAAATCCACTTTTATTTTGCACATTATTTGGGCTGTTTTCAACGCTCGATCCTCTTGTCGTCCGAGGTGAAGATTTATCGTTAGACTATTATTTAAAGTCTTCAAAAACATTATTGATGGATCGAAATAGCTCGGAACTTAACATTTATTTTCCGAGACGCGGTTTGCTCAGAAGATGTTTGACAACAAATCCAGATAATAATTGTATCTTTAACAATCTGAGCTATCCCCAGACTCCCAGTGTCGCACGAGATCTCAGCCTCGGATACCGAAAAGAAGCATTTTTAGCAGAAATTGCTGCAAAATTAGCCCAGCTTGGTGAGTACGAACAAGCCTATATCATCGCTCAAATCCTTACCCAGGGCGAGTATCGAGGATTAGCAGTATTGGCGTTAACCGCCATTGCTGCCGAAAAAATTAAATCTGGCGAAATTAGCCAAGCGCAGCAACGGCTCTCGGAAGCAGAGGAAATGACTCGAGCGACTGATCTTCGCAATTTTAAGACGAGAGTTTTAACTCAAATGGCGATTCAATACCTAGCTCTCGAACAACCTGACGTCGCCTCGAACTTATTAGAAGCAGCAATTCCAGCAAATGTAGAATCGGGACTTTTTAGTTATGCACCTCTAGCGGAAGTGGCTGTGGGCTTCTTGAAGATCGGACAAGTTTCTCAAGCCGAACAACTAATCCGAGAAATGTTAAATCGCGCTCAAAGTAGCGAGTTCGGTTTGCCTCTTTCCCCTTCTACTCTCGAACCTCTACTCAATGCAGAAAAATACGATCTCGTCATTCCTTTGGTAGAAGAAGTTGAAGAGACAACTTACCGAACTCGTTGGCTATCCGATATCTGTTTTAGTCTCGTCGGTGCGGGACACTACGATCGAGCCAGACAAATAGCCCAAATGCTTCCCGATCCATCTTGCTCGAATACGTTACTCGAACGACAAGCTATCGCGGCAACAGCCGAGCATATTACCAATTTCATTAACGATGGAAAAATACCAACAGCAATTTCAACAGTCGAACTCATTTCATCACCTTACGATCGAATGTTACTGATGACTGAAGCTGCTATTTTATTATCAGAAATAGGCGATCGAGAAGAATCCGATCGAATGCTAGAACAAGCGTTAACTACATCTGATATATTAAATAATTCGCAATGGGTGGCTTTTGGCTCTGGATTAGGAAGAATGCAGATTGCCATTAGGCTTTCAGAATCTAAACAGTTCGTAAAAGCCTTAGAAATTACCGAAACCATTGAAGAAGAATCATATCAAGTTTTAGCTTTACTCAATATTGCCGAGCAATACAGACAAGCTGAAGAAATAGAGAGAGCAACTGAAATTTTATTGATGACGATAGACAAGGTTGCTTCCTTAAAATGTACTGAATGTGCGTTGTAATTAAAGCGGAGAAAATCTTTGTCTTTATTTGAACTTCAACAAAAATCTGAAATTAGTCATGACTCAATTGATGCGTATTCTGGGAACGATATTAGTAAGTTTCGGGACTGTCTTTCCGAGTAGCGATTGGAAGATCGCCAATCTCACCACTAGCGAAAATCTGCCTGCTGTCGCGGAAATCGACAACCGATGCGTGTCTCCGCTTGCAGCAGAAGATCGACTCAAGGTTGATTCACTATCTAACCCGTCGGAAACCGATCGAGAATCTGACGATCTTTGTCAGACAGATGTCGTTACCAAAGATACGATTTGCCAAACTCATTTAACCATTCCCAGTTTGTGGTGGGCGGACGAACAATTTGGTAATAAACTGTTGGAAAATTGGCTGGCATATCCGAACGAAAAACGCATTGATTTGGTGGTCAACCGCCAACGCTGGGGTTTGATGGACTACTACGAACGTTATGCCTTCGTGCATCGCATGGGAGTGTTGGTACGGGGCAATGGAGAAACGGGAGAAGCTGGATACGATTTGCGGGTATTTAACCGTCAAGAACCCGACATTTGTTTGGCAGCCTATGCTTGTAGGGATAGTAATTGTCAATTGCAGATTAAAGACTTTGGATTGCGATCGAGTGCCAGTCCGTAGAGGTTTATCCCAACCACTTGCCACCGCGAAATCGCCAGCGAGGAAAGAGGATTCTCGTCAAACTTTGGGAGGCGACGTATACTCCCAACCAAACGCAGGTATAGTGAATGGCAAACCATCTTAACGACAGGTCTTCGGTAAGGAGTCCGGGTAATGGAATTGACTTGGCGATCGCCCCTAAAAAAACCGCTTCTCCCATTCCCGCCAACAGTTGCAACGCACCGGGCCAATCGCGATCCCAACGGAATTGTTGCAGGAAATCGTACACCACATCCCACAATAATCCAAATAAGATAACGTATAATAAAGTTAACCCGAAAATCGGACTCGCACCGGGACCGATCGCCCCAATGGTAAAAGGTAACGTAATCGGAAATCCAACCAAGGTTAACAGTAAAATGCGCGTTTGCCAGCGACCGAGTAAAGTTGGGGTCATAAATTAAGTAATAAGTAATAAGTTTGTCATGGGTCTCTATTTATGGCGATCGACCGATTGCCCAGTTGTACCATTGTTGGAGGGAGGAGAACCCGTTGAGGTAGTGCAATTGGGGGGATTGGGCAACGGTGAGAGCATCGATCGATCTCAAGGCGGCGTATTGCAACCCCAGGAAACTATCGACGGCGGCGTAGGGTCCGCCGAGGGTGATGGTTCCGGCGGCGTACATTCGACCGGGGGATTCGCCGGGAACAGTCGATCGCATTTCCACGAGTTCAAACTCGTTACTCACTGCCAAGCGTCCGTTTTCGAGTAAGGGAAGTTGGTATCGCGTAACCAAATCTTCCAGTAGCGGCGACGCTTTGACTTCGGCATCCAACCCCGTAGCATCGATGATAAAGTCTACTTCCAGAGCGTGACTGGGAATCACCACTTGGAGTTTGGGTCCGACTCGTTCCACCTTCTGTACGGTGCCGAACTGGATGTCGTACCAACCTTGGCGCAACCCGAGTTCGGTCAACTGCTGCCAGTCGCGACGATCGGCGGTGGTCGTTCCTCCCCAAGATTTGAGTAAGTTGAGGCGAGTTTGGGGGTTGGCGCGTTCCAGGATTTCTCGCAAATCGCCTCCCCAGCAAGCTTTGGGCCAATTGAACGGTTGAAATTCCCAATGGTGTTTCACCGGACGGCGCGATCGCCCGAATTGGCGTCCCCCCTGAAGCGGCGATCGCATCAAATGCACGATTTTGACGGGTTTTCCGGTTTGTTGGCGCACTTCAAACAAACGCTGGATAATCCGCGATGCCACGATTCCCCGTCCCTGGATCAGCACTGTTCCCCCCTGAAATCCCAAATGTTGGTAGATATGGTCGTGGGGTTCGTAAGCGTTAACCACCAAGGTCAAATCCCGCGTTTGTTCTCGATAAATTTGCAGGTGGGGGAGGAAGCGGATGGCGGGGTATCCGGTGGCGAGGTGCAGGTATTTGGCGACGATGTATCCGTAGTTGCCTTTGCCGCGAGAATAGGCGATCGCATATTTCCCATCTTGGGTTTTGCGGATGGCGCGAACGCTGCCGTAGCGGTACATTTGCGACCATCCGATCCTCGCTGCTTCGCGATCGATCGAGGCAAAGACGTTTCCGGCACGAGGGGTATAGGTTTCGGCAAAGGTGGGTTCGGCGAACACTTGCCATAAATACCGCAGTGCGTTGGCTAACTTTCCCCGTCCCAAATCGTGCCAAGCTTCCCGCAGTGCATAACTAGGCCAACCCCAAATATTATCGGGACAGGAATCGGAGTTGGAACGCAAGCGTTCGTGAAGGGGAATTTGGGAGTTGAGACACAATTGTTTGTATTTGGCGTAGGGTTGGGGTTGGGTTCCCAGCGCGACAATTTGTTGGGATCGAACGCCGAAAATTCGCAGGAAATCCACCCAAATATAACTTCCCAATCCCGCACCGATCGCCGCATAGTCAAATCGATCGGTTTGCGGGTCGAAAATGCCACTTTGCTGGAGAAATTCCGGGGAAACAAACTCCGATTGACGAAATTCGACAGGGGGAAAACTGTGGGGACTGGGGGTGAGGACGGCGTGGGGATCGGGAAGTCCGGTTTCCGGGTGAAAGGGAATTGCCGAATTAGGAGAAGATTCTAGAGTAAAGGTAACGGTAATCGCGCGATCGCCGATTTGCAATACATCGCCGGAAGTCAACACCCAATAGTCCCGGCGGATGCCATTGACGAAGGTTCCGTTGCCGGTATTGCGATCGAAAATCACCCAATTGTTTTGTTGAAAATCGATTAAAGCGTGATATCGAGAAACCCGATCGTCATTGTCCAAAACCACTCGAGAAACGCGGCGATCGTCGAGAGTATCCGGCATCGCACCAAATAACCGACCCAAAGAAATTGGTGGGGAAAGCAGCGGTTCTCGCCGCTGTCCGGTCACGGGATCTTCCCAATTCAATCGGATTTTTTGTTTTTGGGTCATGGGTTATTTATCCTTTTTGGAGTTTGGGGTTTGGAGTTGGTTATTGTAGGGGCGGGTTTTGAAATTAATTTTGGTACGGGTCAAGCTAAATTACTGCTAAACCCGTCCCGACAGTCGATCGCCGATTACCCATTACCCATTACCCATTCAGCCAGATTGTTGGATCGTATTAAGATCGAGAGATTCGGTCAATCTTCTAAATGTAAAATCACGTTCAAACTCTAACCCACCCGGGTTTTCGGAAAACCGATCGCGTAAGCGACTCCCAGAGGGAGTATCGCGCAACCCGGAAAAATTGACCTAAAATTATATTATATCGATCGGCGGTCGCCGTTTCGGGAAGGAAAACCGTCGAGATCGATAGTTTCACGAAACCACGATCGATCCGGAGAGATCTAATGATAGTCAGTTCAATCGCCAATTCCAAACCGATTGTTAAAATTTTATCCAGCGCGATCGCCATTTTACTCGCGATCGTCCTCATTTTAGGGTATCAAATTTCGCGATCGACCCCCACCTCAACCGAACTCCAAAATCCCAGTTCCTTAATCGTGCGCCAAGTTCGCGAAGTGAGCGAGTTAACCACGGCTACCTTTGCCATGGAAACTGTCGTACCCGTTAGCGAAAAAGGTAGTATTTTAGGATTGGATTTAGTTGAAAGTAACTTATTATATATCGCTCATGGAAATGTCCGAGTTGGGGTTGATTTAAGCGAATTTAATTCAGATAGCGTTCGCGTTGAAGGCGACACTATTACGGTAAATTTACCTCCTTTAAAAATTCTCGATAGCAAGCTCGATTTAGAACATTCTAGCGTTTATTCCTACGATCGTGGCTTGTTAGGCGTCGGTCCCGATGTAGTGAATTTACAAACCCAAGCTCAACGTCAAGCACTCCGAAAAGTCGAAGAAGCTGCCTGTCAAGATTGGTTGATTAAAACGGCGAGCGATCGCGTGAGAAAAACGGTCGAACATTTACTCGATGCCGTTCTAAAAGAACGCGGTTATCGAGTTATCGTCAATACCCAAATTGGAGGTTCCTGCGTGATCGCGCAGGGGTAATGAGTAATGGACCAAACCCAATGACCCATTTACCGAGAAGGCGGAATTAAAATACTTTCCGCATCGGCGAGAAAATGACCGCAATGCGTACATGCAGAATGTCGCATATCCAGCGATGAAAGCTGATGGCAATGGGGACATTCCAAGCCATAATGAGAAGAGAGTAAAATTGGCGATCGTAACGGTTGAATTGGCAACGGTTGATGCGGTAAAAGTTGAGGTCTGTTTTGAAGAGTAGGCGGTAGAGTGACGTGGGGTCGAACCTCGGAAATATCGCTAACGGTTAACTGAAGCTGTCCCAGTTCGATCGGACTTCCTGGGTGGAGTGCTACTTCGCCAGAAATCAACGTCCCTCCATCAATTTTAGGCGGATTTTTAGGTTGTAAATTTCGCAAATAAAATCGCTGTAATTCCGCTCTAAAAAAGAGTTCGACGTGCAGCCGAGAGACGGTATTTTCGACAAAAACTAAATGACATTGCGACGGATCGCGACCGAGGCGAAAAACTTGAGACATTTCTTCATATTTGAGACTGTCGATCGTCTGGGTTTTTGAGCGATCGAGTTCCGTCCAAGTGAGTGTCAGTTGCCAGTGCATAAAACGCGATGAAGCTAAACGCAGAAAGTTTACCTAGAAATTCAAGCCAGTCGATCGAGTTTCCGGATCGCTGCGAGATTATAGAGAATGCCACAGGAAACGGCATTTTGCCAAATCTCCTAAAACTCTGGAACCTGACGGCTAAGAAGCGAATAGCTGACAGCTAACGACTAACAGCTATAAACTAAGAAAGCGTCCTCGATCGTTCCATTGATGAAAGTTTTTGGGAAACTTTGCGGGATCGTCTTACTGGCGATCCTACTCACTGCTTGTCGATTTGTCACCACCACCCCGAACGATGCCCTCATCCGACAGGCGATCGCCCTACAATTGAGTCAAACACAACAAGAATTAACCCAAAAACTGAAACTCGATCGCCCTCCCACTTGGACGATCGAACGATTGCGAGTGGACGATCGCCAACTGCTGGCGATCGACGACTTACCCACCTTCTACCTGTGCGGGACGTACGACTTACACTTAAAACTCACTCAACCCATCGATCGCCACCATCAACCCTTTGAAGTGTACCTGCAACTCCAACGCGAAGGGAAAACCTGGCGACTCCTGCGACCCCTCGATACCGGAACCGAACTCACTTGGAAAAGCCAACTCCTCAAACCGCCAGGATACGATTGAGATGGGTAATCGGTAATGGGTAAAACGAAGTATCGTGTAGGTTGGGTCTCGTGCCTCGACCCAATCATGGCGATCGCCCTTCCCATGGACTCACGACTCCACTTCCTCACCAGCTCATGAATCATCCAGGCTAGACATCTCCAGAAATACCTATCAAATCCTTGCCCCGTTTAGGCAAAAACCAAGTTTTTGGAGATGTTTCCTAGTTAATTTTCCTCTTCGAGGAGGTCGCCGTCTTCTGCCGACGGCGGAACCAACGCCACGGCGGCGATCGCATCGTCTTTGTCCAAGCGTTGCACCCGCACCCCAGTCGCACTGCGCGATTGCGGGGAAATCGCCTTCACCAGTTGGCGGATGATAATTCCCCGCATGGTCACCAGCATCAACTCGTCCTCTTCGCGGACGACGTGCAACCCCACCAAGCGATCGTTCTTGCTGTGGGATTTGAATTTCGTGGCGATCGTGCCTTTCCCCGCCCGATTTTGCAGGCGGAACTGCCCGACCGGAACCCGTTTGCCGTAGCCTCCGGTAGTGACAGTCAGCACCCAGGGACCGGCTTCGGTCGTGGTTTCGATCTCTTCATCCGCGTCGTCGGTGGCGATCGTGGTTTCTTCCTCTTCCAATTCGCTATCATCGACGGCGGAGAGGTGGGCGATCTCACTGCTGGGTAAAATATCCATGCCCACGAGTTCGTCTTTGGGTTTGAGACTCATCGCTTTCACCCCCCGCGTCGCCCGTCCCAAGGGGCGCAATTGATCGTTATCCGCCCGGAAATGAATTGCCATGCCCGATCGCGAACCGATAATAATGCTATCTTCCGCCTTCGCCCGTCGCACCCAGCGCAAGCTATCCCCCTCGTTCAGGGAAATGGCGATCAAACCGTTGGCGCGAATGTTGGCAAATGCCGACAGTGCCGTTTTTTTGATATACCCACCTTGGGTGAGCATAATCAAATACTCGTCGTCGGTAAATTCCGAAACCGGAACCATCGAGGTAATTTTTTCTTCCCGAGGAATGGGCAGCATTTGCACGATCGGGATGCCGCGTGCGGTGCGCGACCCAATGGGAATTTGGTAGGCTTTGAGGCAGTAAACTACCCCGCGCTGGCTGAAAAACAAGACGCTATCGCGATCGCAACAGGTCAAGAAATGCTCGATGCCGTCGTCCTCTTTCATCTTCGTGCCGGATTTGCCCCGCGTGGCTCGATTTTGTGCCTCGAAGGTATTCACGGGCATCCGCTTGATGTAACCCTGTTCGGTGAGCAGAATTAAAGCTTGGTTGTTGGCAATCAGATCCGCTTCTTCGATTTCTCCGGCTTCGGATAAAATCTCCGTGCGGCGGGGCGTCCCGTAGGCAGTTTTCAGGCGATCGGCTTCGGTTTCGATAATTTCTAAAATCCGCTCTCGCCTTGCCAAAATATCTTGGAGATCGGCAATTTTGGCTTGGAGGTCTTCGTGTTCCTGCTGAATTTTTTCGGCTTCCAATGCCGTTAAGCGTCGCAATTGCATTTGCAAAATTGCATCGGCTTGGGCTTCGGAAAGAGCGTAGGTTTCGATCAATTCCGCTTTTGCCGTTGCCGTATCTGCCGAGTGGCGAATGAGTTGGATAATCGCGTCTAAATTGGCCAGAGCGATCAGCAACCCTTGCAATAAATGGTCGCGTTCTTCGGCTTTGCGCAGTTCGTATTGGGTGCGACGGGTAATGGTTTCCACCCGAAAATCGAGGAAAACTTCCAGGAAGCGCTTAATCGATAAAAGCTGGGGTTCGCTGTTGACCAGCGCCAGCATATTCGCCCCAAAATTACTTTGGATGGGGGTTTGTTTGTAGAGGTTGTTGAGAACGACTCTGGGGTAAGCATCGCGCTTGAGTTCGATGACGATCCGCATCCCGTCGCGATCGCTCTCGTCGCGAATATCGGCAATCCCCTCGATGCGCTTGTCGTTCACCAGTTCGGCAATTTTCTCGATCAGTGCCGCTTTGTTGGTTTGATAGGGCAGTTCGGTAACGATAATCGCTTCGCGAGAGGGGGCACCTCGCCGTTCGATGGTCTCAACTTGCGCCACCCCGCGCATGGTAATCGAACCGCGTCCGGTGGTGTAGGCGTCGCGAATCCCGCCTTTACCCAATATTTGACCCCCCGTGGGAAAGTCGGGACCCGGAATGTACTGCATCAGTTGGGTATCGGTGAGTTCCGGGTTGCGAATCAGGGCGATTAACCCATCGACCAACTCGCCGAGGTTGTGGGGGGGGATGTTGGTTGCCATCCCCACAGCAATCCCGGACGACCCGTTGAGCAAGAGTTGGGGAATGCGGGCGGGTAAAACCAGGGGTTCTTGCTGCGATCCGTCGAAGTTATCGCCAAAATCAACGGTTTCCGAGTCGATATCTTGGAGGAGGGCATCGCAACTGAGGGCTTGTAAGCGGCATTCCGTGTAGCGCATCGCCGCCGGAGGATCGTTGTCTACCGATCCGAAGTTCCCGTGTCCGTTAATCAGGGGCGATCGCATGGAAAAGTCCTGCGCCATCCGCACCAGGGCGTCGTAAACGGCGGTGTCGCCATGGGGGTGGTATTTCCCCAACACTTCCCCGACGACGCGGGCGCATTTACGAAAGGGGCGATCGGGCATCAAACCCAATTCGTGCATGGCGTAGAGAATACGTCGGTGAACGGGTTTGAGTCCGTCTCGTACGTCTGGCAGCGCCCGACCGACAATCACGCTCATGGCGTACTCGAGGTACGATCGGGACATTTCGTTACGCAGATCGGTAGGGACTATCCGCTCTTGGAAAGTGGTCATACGGTCAACAACTCCACGAACGCCGATTTTCGGCAACAATCGACAAAAATTTAAGTCAATCGAGATTTAGCGGTACAATTTGAGCTAGACTGTCTCGATGTTTTTACGTTTCTTGAAAATTTTAACATATTTTGACAATTTTTTGGAGCAGGCGATCGACAAACTCCATAAAAAGAAGTTCGGAATTCAAAACTCTTCAATTTTTGATCTTCCGAATGAGACAATCGAAGACTATAAAATTA
>DVED01000040.1 GCA_015295945.1 Oscillatoriales cyanobacterium M59_W2019_021
GTCTCGTTATCTGCGTTTGTTGAGTTCTTATGTGGGGTATAGCAGCCAAACATTTACTTACGATTTCGTTCGTCGGTACAAACGTCGGAGATTAAAAAGTGCGATCGAACTGTTCGATACGGCAGTTCAAATTGTGGTCGTTAACTCAGTTCGTCCTTTGCGCTTTGCTAGCTATATTAGCTGGATCTCGAGTATTTTAAATATTGCGTATATCGTCTATATTACATCGATTTACTTGTTGAAAGATCGAGTCGCTGAAGGTTGGGTGACGCTCTCTTTTCAACACGCGCTGATGTTTTTCTTTATCTCAACAATTTTAGCAATTTTATCCGAATATATTGGATTTATCTTGGAGCGAGTAAAAGGAGTTCCTTCTTATTATATCGCGAGTGAAAAAAATAGCTCGGTTTTAATTACCGATCAAGATCGACGAAATGTCGTTCAATACTCTGAAAATATCCAAATTTAACGATCTATGAGCCATAAAGATTGGGAAATTCCCCACCACACGATCGCCGAACTATCGTCAAAAAAGAGTCAATATTGTATCTGTATTCCCGTTATTAACGAAGGCAAAAAAATCCAGAAACAACTTGATCGAATGCAAAACATTTCGCGAGATCTAGATGTTATTATTGCCGATGGGGGTAGCACAGATAATTCTCTCGAACTCGATCGGTTATCGCAACTGGGTATCCGAACCTTATTGGTCAAACAAGATATGGGAAAATTGAGCGCTCAGTTGCGAATGGCGTTTGCTTATGCCTTACAACAGGGATACGAAGGAATTATTACTATCGACGGAAATAATAAAGACGATCCGTCAGCTATTCCCGAATTTGTGCGATTGCTCGATGAGGGATTCGATCACATTCAAGGTTCTCGCTTTATTCCCGGAGGTCGTGCCATTAATACTCCGATCGAACGGTTAATTGGGATTAAATTAGTTCACGCACCTTTAATTAGTTTGGCGGCAGGTTTTCGATATACCGATACAACCAATGGATTTCGCGCCTACAGTCGTCGGTTTTTAAGCGACGATCAAGTGGCTCCATTTCGCACGATTTTTTCGGCTTACGAACTTCACTATTACTTAGCAATTCAAGCAGCAAAATTGGGGTATAACGTGAAGGAAATTCCCGTCACCCGCATCTATCCCGCCACGGGTCCTATTCCCACGAAAATTAGTCCGATTCAAGGGAATATACTCTTGATGAAGACGCTATTGAAAGCGTGTTTAGGTCAGTTCGATCCTGTCAAACAAGAAGGTTAAAGGAGAAGCAATTGCGTGAGTCGATCGATTATTGGGTATACTGGATTTGTGGGTAGTAATCTAACTCGTCAAGGTCATTTTGATGACTTTTATAATTCTAAAAATATCGAATCAATTTCTGGCAAAGAGTATCAGTTTTTAATTTGTGCGGGTGCGCCTGCGGTCAAATGGTTGGCGAACAAAGAACCCGATCAAGATCGCGCCAGTCTCGATCGTTTAACGAACAGTTTGGAGCAGGTATCAGCACAACAATTCGTGTTAATTTCAACGGTTGATGTGTATCCCTCACCCATTGATGTGGATGAAACTACACCGATTGATGATTCCCATCTCCATCCCTACGGCAAACATCGCTTAGAGTTAGAAAATTTCGTCCGCGATCGATTTGATGCAGTCGTCATTCGCTTGCCTGCCTTGTTCGGACGGGGTTTGAAAAAAAATATTATCTACGATTTTCTTCATAATAACCACGTCGATAAAATTCATGGCGACCATGTTTTTCAGTTTTATAACTTAGATCATTTGTGGCAGGATATCGAAACAGCATTACAACAAAGTTTAAGTTTAGTTAACTTTGCAACCGAGCCGATTTCCGTAAAAGATGTGGCACGAGAAGCTTTTGGGTTGGAGTTTGAAAATAGACCGGACGATCGCTTAGTGCGCTACGATATGAAAACGAAGTATAGTGATTTGTTTGATAGTAAAATTGAGGGTTATCTTTATGATAAAGTTCAAGTGTTACACGAATTAAAGCAATTTGTGATGAAACATCGGAATTCCCAAATTGGCGAGGCAGCAAAATGAACTTAGCGATTTCTAATATTGCTTGGCAAAGTCACGAAGAAAATGCGATCGCCGATTTGATGCAGCAACTTGGCATCAGGGGAGTGGAAATTGCACCGACAAAAATTTGGTCGTCTCCCCTAGAAGCAACATATGCAGAAATTGCCGAATATCGACAGTTTTGGCGCGATCGCAATATTCAAATTGTGGCGTTACAAGCGTTGTTATACGGAAGACCGGATCTCACCGTTTTTGAGAGTGCGAAAAAGAGACAGGAAACGATCGCCTATTTATCCAAAATCGTAGAATTGGCAGCTAAAATTGGTGCAAAAGTTCTGGTTTTCGGTTCTCCTAAAAATCGTCAAGTGAGAAATCTAAATCCCCAAGATGTAGAAGAAATTGCTGTCGATTTTTTTGGCAAAGTGGGAGAAATTTCCGATCGACATGGCGTTCAATTCTGTATCGAACCCAATCCATCGGTTTACGATTGTGATTTTATCAATACCTCTAGTCAAGGGTTAGAACTGGTCAAAATGGTTAATAGTCCCGGTTTTGGTCTGCATTTGGATGCCGCCGGAATGACTTTAAGCGAGGAAAATATCGAAAGTGCGATCGCCAATTCAATTTCTCAAGTCTGTCACTTTCATATCAGCGAACCTTACCTAGAACCTGTAGGAACGGGTGGTGTCGAGCATTCTCGCTTTGCCGAAGCCTTGCGTCAGACAAATTATCTCGGTTGGACTTCGATCGAGATGAAAGCGCAAAATTTGGATTCCAATCTTGAAAATGTGGAACGATCTTTAAAAATCGCACTACAGTATTATGCTTAAGCTCGAGAATTAACCTTTATATTAAAAGTTTTATTATTCTTGCTTTTTAAAGCATTCTTGTATATGTCGTCAACTCAGAAGCGACCTCTTCCTAGTTTAATTTCAGTTGTTAGTCTGTCTATTGCCTCTTGGTTTGTTCTCGTTCCGATGGTCAATAGCATTAAATTACCATTTGGCGATCGATACAACGATATCATTTCTGCCGCCAGCGTTAAAAATATTAGTCCGTATACCGATTATCTTAAATTTTTCACCCTTCTCCTCATTCCAGCTTTAGTTGCCGCCATTATTTTAACCTTAAAGCATCAGTTTTTCGATCGAGTTATTTCTATATTAACTTCAAAACTGAGTCAGATTTTGCTATTCAAGGCGATCGTGCCTGTATTGTTGGGATATTGGATTATTTATAATGGATTTATTGATGCCAAGAATTGGGGAGTTCCCGATTGGGGCTCGCCAGTGACCGATACTTTTCATGAAGGGGAGTTTCTCGGACTTTTACCCAACTTTCTCGATCAAGAAAAACCATTTTTAAATACGTTTTTCATTCATGGATTTGGCTTAGATGCACTTCCCTCCATTCTGGCTCATCAACTCGCTTGGCAAGATAATGTCATTGCTTTAACTCGATTTTTTTATCTGTGTGAAAGTGCGATCGCCGTTTTCACTTGCTTGTGGATACTTTGGGAAATTGTTGGTTCGGTTCAGTTAAAAGTCGATCGAACTAAAGTGTTTATTATTTCTGCGATTTTATACTGCTTTATCGCCAATATTTTATTTAAAGTCTACGGAGGGAGAGATGCACTATTTTTAATTCAAATCGCTCTAACATTGCGATTTTTTAGACTAACTGTCAATCGCGATCGGTTTCCTAAAGCTCGAGTTTTATTCTTATCATTTCTAGTTGGCATATCGTTACCCATCGGCTTTTTACATACATACGATCGCGCCGCTTACTTCATTGTTGTCTATCTCTGTGTTTCAGTCTTGTCAATTGCTTTAGGTAAGCAAGTTTTGATATTTTGGATGGGAGGATCGGCGATCGGGTTGACTTTATCTTCAGGTTTAATTGTCAGCATTTTGGGTTGGGATCAATTCTCAGAAATTTTAGGTCAAGTTTCTTATTGGTCGAAGTATGGTAAGTATTTAGCATTTCTCCCTTTTTCGTCAATAGAATTAACTTATGTTTCCTTTTTAGACTGGTGGCCAATTCTATTTCTCTCATCGGTACTCGTCTATTTAGTTTGGGACTACGCCTCCAGAAATTTCTCTCCAAGCTTTTGGACGGACAACGCACTGACAATTATTCTGTTAGTCGCTTCCTTGACCTACATGAGGATTCTGATCGATCGCAGTCCGGGAATGGGTGTCTTTGCTGCTTTACCCGCTTCTTTTTTATTCGCTTACTTGTTACTTAAAACCTATAATTACCATGTTGAAAATCGGGGTTTTAACTTAGCAAAAAAAACGTCTCTTCAATGCCTTTTAACTTTAAGTTTAGTCGGTATCATTATTGCCGAACCCGGATTTAATATTTTTGAAGGAACTCGGCAAATCGGCAAGCTTTATCAGTCTTTGTGGGTGTCGGATGCCGAACTGCTGGTTGAGGGGTATCAAGAAGCTTTTAACGAACTTCAACCAGAAGTTGATCGTCAATCCTGTTTTTATACTCTCACCTCTGAGGGGCTTTGGTACTATCTTTTCGATAAACCTTCCTGCTCTAAGATTAATTATACCTATTACGTTCGACCCAAAAAAATGCAAGAATCTGTGGTTCGAGAATTACAAGATCGCCATCCCAATATTGTCTTATTAACAAATGCCATGTGGTCGAATAAGATCGATGGTATCCCGATTGCCGATTCTGCTTCTCTTATCTATCAGTATATTATCACCCACTACGAACCCTACCGCCTAATTGCCTCTCATTGGTTCTGGAAAAAACGAGATAAACCGATAACCTTCGTTCCCCAAAAATTGACAAGCGTGGGAAACATAGATACACTCTGTAGTTCTCCTGAAAAATGCGAGGCTTTGAATGAGTCTTCCCAGCTAAAAATCAAGGCAAAACATAATAATCTTTTAAAAGGGTTTGCTCTGTCTCCCCAACAAAATCGTCCGGCTGATGCAGTCTACTTAAGTTACGGCAAGGACGATCAATTGATTGCTGTGACCTCTGTCCAATCTGACACCCATTGGGAGTTACCCATTCCAGCTAAATCGCTACCCCGAGAACGGGGCATTTTCAAAGTGTGGGGTTATGATTCCAGTCAAGGTAAATTGATGCAAATTGGCTCTGATTTGCAATTCAAAATCCAAGACTGATGACTTGAGAAACTTCTATAAACTTGTCTTTTAGATAACTGGGTTTGCCCACAAAAAACGCTCACAACTTTGATGGAGTTTGAGATCTTTGGGACAAAGTATGGTAGGATAGAAGTTTATTATTCGGGTATTAGTACGATCGCAAAGTGGGCTATCGCCTTCAAATTCAGGAGGGTGTAAGGATGAAAATATTAGGAATTTCAGCATACTACCACGACAGCGCAGCCGCGATCGTTCGAGATTGTGACATCATCGCTGCGGCACAAGAAGAGCGGTTTTCCCGGAAAAAACACGATGCCCGGTTTCCGGTTAATGCGATCGACTATTGCCTCCAAGAAGCGGGTTGGAAATTGACCGATTGCGATCGCATTGTCTTCTACGAAAAACCCCTAATTAAATTCGAGCGATTGTTAGAAACCTATCTCGCTTACGCACCGCGAGGGTTTCGATCATTTCTTAAAGCCATGCCTGTTTGGCTCAAAGAAAAACTCTATCTCAAATCGGTTCTCAAGAAAGAATTGGCAAAATTGGGTGACTGCAAAACCCGTAATTTGCCCCCTTTAATGTTTACCGAACACCACCAATCGCACGCTGCTTCCGCCTTTTTCCCCAGTCCCTTCGATCGAGCGGCGGTGTTGTGTTTGGACGGGGTAGGGGAATGGGCAACTACATCCGTTTGGTTGGGACAAGATAACCAACTGATTCCCCAATGGCAAATCGATTTTCCCCACTCTCTCGGTTTGCTTTATTCTGCCTTTACCTACTACACCGGATTTAAAGTGAATTCGGGCGAATATAAGTTGATGGGACTTGCACCTTACGGCGAACCCAAATATGTTGATCGCATTTTAGATAACTTAATTGATGTCAAACCCGACGGATCGTTTCGGTTGAATATGGAATATTTCAACTATGCTACCGGGTTGACAATGACCAACGAAAAATTCCACAAACTCTTCGGCGGTGCACCTCGAAAACCCGAGGGAGAAATGACCCAAAAAGAGATGGATATCGCCCGTTCCATCCAACAAGTCACCGAAGATGTGGTGCTGCGATTGGCGAAAACCATCCAGCAAGAATTGGATGTTAACTATCTGTGCATGGCGGGTGGAGTTGCCCTGAATTGTGTCGCCAACGGTCGCGTGTTGCGGGAAGCCGGATTTGAGGATATTTGGATTCAACCCGCCGCTGGGGACGCAGGAGGGGCGCTAGGAGCCGCTTTATCGGTGGCATACCAATACGATAAGCAATCTCGCTTTGCGATGCCCTTCCTTCCCAGTCCCAAATCCGACCAAATGCAGGGATCGTATTTAGGACCGAAATTTAGCGATGCGGAAATTCGGCAGTATCTTGACAGTATTAACGCACCTTATCAGTATTTAAATGATGCAGAATTGATGCCCAAATTGGCAGAAATTCTCGATCGAGGTTGCGTCATCGGGTGGTTTCAAGGACGCATGGAATTCGGTCCGCGAGCGTTGGGAGGGCGATCGATTATCGGCGATCCGCGCAACCCGAAAATGCAGTCGGTGATGAATTTGAAAATTAAATATCGGGAATCCTTTCGACCCTTTGCTCCGTCAGTTTTGGGGGAACGAGTTGCCGATTATTTCGAGATCGATCGCCCCAGTCCGTATATGCTACTTGTTGCCGACGTGCGGAAGAACCTTCGCATTCCCATGACGAAAGAACAACAGCAACTATTCGGCATTGAAAAACTGAACGTTCCCCGATCGCAAATTCCCGCCGTTACCCACGTTGATTATTCCGCTCGCATCCAAACCGTTCACGAAGAAACTAATCCCCGCTATCATAATCTCATCCGCCATTTTGAGGCGCGATCGGGTTGCGGCGTGGTGGTGAATACCTCGTTTAACGTACGCGGCGAGCCGATTGTTTGTACGCCGGAAGATGCCTATCGGTGCTTCATGCGGACGGAAATGGACTATCTCGTTTTAGAAAATTGCCTGTTAGCGAAAACCGAACAAAAAGCCGTGCCGAAAGATGAATCTTGGAAAATGGAGTTTGAGTTAGATTGAATATCGATTTTAACGAAATCCCCAAACTCGATAAGAAGGGGTTGCGAGAATTTGGCTTAGTAACGGGAGGCATCGTCGCCGGACTATTCGGTCTCCTGTTACCTTTACTTTTTCGCCATTCTCTACCCTCTTGGCCCTGGATTGTTGCAACAATTCTCGTCAGTTTAGCGCTACTTTCTCCGCGATCGCTCGCTCCCGTTTACCAAATTTGGATGCGGATCGGTTTGGTTCTAGGGTTTATTAATACCCGCATTATTTTAGGTATTATGTTTTATGGCGTGTTTGCGCCAATGGGACTCGTGATGCGCATCTTTGTCAAACGCGATCCCATGAATCGAGAGGTGAAGAAGAACTTAGCAACTTATCGCATTCCCAGCCTCGATCGACCCAGTAAATCTATGGAGAAACCTTACTAAAATATGTTAGAACCACTATTCGATTTGTTAGGCGATTTGTGGGGCTTTTTAAAGGAGCGGAAAAAGTTCTGGTTGCTGCCGATTATTTTGATGTTGGTAACCATCGGAGCGATTGTTGTGCTGTCTCACGGATCGGCGATCGCACCCTTTATTTATACGTTATTTTAACGATCGAATGGAGAATTTTGAACGAGCAATAGAAGGGCGAATGGCATTCGCCCCTACGATTTGATGCAACTGAATAGACCTCACGAACTTAAAAATTGCTATTTCCGATGCGTTAAAACACACCCTATGAGTGCTGGATTCACGATCGCCCGATCTTCGATCTCCGTGCTACCATGTTAGAGAGAGAATTACCGCAATCCAACATTTTCCGGCGATGGTACAGCTACAATCGACATCCCAGTCTGCGGTTATCTATCCAGACAGTGATGGTCAACCTATGGCAGACAATACCAAGCAATTTCGCTGGATTGTGGTCATTCAGCAAAATTTAGAGTGGTTGTTTGCAAATAACCCCAATGTATTTGTTGCGGGCGATCTGTTGTGGTATCCCGTCGAAGGTGACAATAAAACACGGGTAGCACCGGATGTGATGGTAATATTAGGTCGTCCCAAAGGAGATCGAGGTTCTTATAAACAGTGGGAAGAAGATAATATATCACCCCAGGTGGCGTTTGAAATCCTGTCACCGGGAAATACCAAAGCGGAAATGAATCGCAAACTTTTGTTTTACGATCGCTTTGGGGTAGAGGAGTATTATGTTTACGATCCCGATCGGAATGAGTTAAGTGGATGGCTGCGTCAAGAAGGATTCCTGGACATCATTGAATCCATGACGGATTGGGTTAGCCCTTCATTGCAAATAAAGTTCAATTTGTCAACAGATGAGTTGCAAATCTTTCGTCCCGATGGACAGCGTTTTTTGAGTTATGTCGAAATTGCTCGACGGGCTGAGGAGGAACGCCAACGGGCTGAAGAGGAACGCCAACGGGCTGAGGAAGCGGAAGCCAGGGCGAATCGTTTAGCCGCAAAGTTACGGGAAATGGGGATCGATCCCGATCGGGTTTAATTCAACAGACCCCAGAACCATTTTGTCCGAAGAGAGTTAAAATTATCAATTTAACGATCGCTTTCAAGTCGATCGGCTGCTAACAAAATGCTCAATGCTTCGATAGTTCGATCGCTTTCTTTCACCGCTCGATCGGTTTCCGAACCGAAAGTATTGGCGGTATGTTGAAATTCTGCGAGCAATGCCGCTCGATCTTCGCTTTCTGCTAATTTTGCCAACCGGACAAATGTATCGGCTAAACGGGCGATCGCTTTTCTGCGTTCCTCGGTAGATAGCATAATTTCAACGTACAAAGAACCATCCTGTCCGAATAGCCGACTGACGTTATTAATGCCAATGCGATAAATCGGACTCGACAGTTCCAAACTGCGACCGATATCGATCCCTTCTTCTGCTAAAAATACCCCCAATCCGAACGTAGAAAAGTGGCGAATGGCTTGGACTGCCACCATCAGTCGATCGTGTTCTTCTGGGGAACAAACGATTAAATCGCCACCGTCGGCTGCCATAAAATCCAGCAACCACTGACTCGCTGCCTCATCGCGTCCGGGACAGATTACCACCTTTTGCGATAAGAAAGAATGCACCCCCGGACCGAACATAGGATGCAACCCCACAACGGGTCCGGAATGAGCCGAGAGCATGGCTTCGACGATCGGTGCTTTGATACTCGTAATATCGGCGAGAACGGCGTTAGGCGGCAAGTATTTCGCCGTATCGCGAATAATCTCGATCGTCCGATCGATAGGAACGGAAATTAACACCAAATCCGCATCGGCAAGCAAGGCGGCAGCGTTGTCCCAATCCTGACGTCCCAAGATTTTTACGCAGTGTCCGGCAACCGATAACCGTTGCCGAAAAAATTGTCCCATCACCCCTTTTCCGCCGACAATAGTCACGTTTTTCGGGGAATTGGTTTTGGCTAATTCCGAGGTCGCCGTTGCCAGTGCCGCCGTACAACTGGTTGCCACTTCTTGCCACACGAATTCCGGAACTCCCGCCGCTTCCAGTTGCGATTTTACCTGGGAAATTTGCTCGGCAATGGGGGGAAGATTTGATTGTTTTAATAGGGAAATTCGTTCGCCGAGAAGTTGGATTAAACGGCGATCGA
>DVED01000207.1 GCA_015295945.1 Oscillatoriales cyanobacterium M59_W2019_021
CTCCCCCACTCCCCTTTCTCTCGTGGATTCATCTGCTGATTCTACTGCTGAAAAGTTTCGACAGCTACAGGCACAATTGCGCGATCGCTGGCAAAGTATCGATCGATTCGATCGCAGCGATTGTGATATTCTCGTCCTTCCGTCTCTGACGTTAGACCAACGGGAAATGCAAAAAGTGGAGGGCGCGCACCACTACGAAGAACGGTTGCTGTTTTCCCTGATTCGCTTGTGGAACCCGCAAACTCGGCTGATTTACGTCACGTCGCAACCCCTGCCGTCGATCGTGGTGGAATATTATTTGCAAGCCCTGCCCGGAATGCCATTTTCCCACGCCCGCGATCGCTTGCTGTTGTTTTCGACCTACGATTCTTCTGCCAAGCCACTCACCCAAAAACTGTTAGAACGTCCTCGGTTGCTAACGCGAATTCGCCAAGCCTTTCGCCCGGAAAAATCCTACATGGTGTGCTTCAATGCCACGGCTTTAGAACGAGATTTATCGGTAGCGTTGGGAATTCCATTGCTGGCATCCGATCCGGATTTATTGTATTGGGGGACGAAAAGCGGCAGCCGCCAAATTTTTGCCGAAGCGAAAATTCCCTATCCCGACGGTAGCGAGTTGGCGAATACAGCGGAGGATTTGGCGGAAGCAGCAGCACAGTTATGGGAACGCCAACCGCAATTACAGCGAATGGTGGTGAAACTCAACGAAGGGTTTTCGGGGGAAGGCAACGCAATTTTAGACTTGCAATCGCTGCGAGATATACCGACAAATCAACGGGTGAAAGTCATTCGCGACAGCTTTCCCAATTTGCGATTTCAAGCCGAGGGGGAATGCTGGGAAAATTATGCCAGTCGCCTGCCGGAATTGGGGGCAATTGTCGAAGCGTTTGTGGAAGGAGAGATTAAACGATCACCCAGCGTTCAGTGTCGAATTACCCCCGTTGGCGATGTCGAAATTCTATCGACTCACGACCAAATTTTAGGCGGTCCTGACGGTCAAGTTTATCTCGGTTGCCGCTTTCCCGCCGATGAAGCCTATCGATTGCAACTGCAAGAAATGGGAAGGCTCGTGGGGGAAAATTTGGCGAAAAAGGGGGCTTTGGAACGGTTCGGCGTCGATTTTATGGCAGTGCATCGCCAGGGAGATGAGTGGGATTTGCAGGCGATCGAAATTAACCTGCGAAAAGGAGGAACTACTCACCCGTTTATGACGATGAAACTGCTGACGAACGGTCGTTACGATCGATCGACGGGTTTGTTCTACAGCCAGCAGCAAAGACCCAAATATTATATCGCTTCGGATAATTTACAAAAAGCAGCGTATCGGGGACTTTTACCGCAAGATTTAGTGGATATTATCGCCTACCATCGCTTGCATTTCGATAGTAGTACGGAGACGGGAACGGTGTTTCATTTAATGGGCTGTTTGTCGGAATTTGGAAAGCTGGGGTTAACCTGCATTGGCAATTCTCTTCGGGAAGCGGAAGAAATTTACGATCGGGTGGTAGCGGTTTTGGATGCGGAAACCCATCCCGATTGTATTACCGATAACTCCCATATTTTGCCAATCAAATTATCACCCAGAAATCCAATTAATTGGGATGAAAGTACGTTTTGATTGAAAGAAGTTCAGGAGTTCAGGAGTTCAGAATATTTCTCCTGTAGGCGCAGCCAGTGCGAAGCACTTACTCCTGTATTTTTCTCGGTCAGCCTTCAGATTTCAGCCGTCAGCCATCGGCGGACTCATCCTCTTTTTCATCCTCAGCCGGATTTTCGTCGGCATCGCTGTTGAGGATCGCTTGCAGTTTCATGCGGGGAATGTAGGGCCAACCGCCCTCGGATTCGATATCCCGCAGGAGGGCATAAAGTGCTTGTCGGTTGTTGGGTAATGCGGGTTGAAAGTGGAGATCGCAAACCTCTCGGTGGAGAGCTTCTAAGGTTCGCAGTAATGCTAGCAGGGTTATAGGATCTCCGGGCGATCGGTTGGCGGTTTCTCGCACGAGGGTAGAAATCGCCTCAAGTTGAATTCGGACATCTTTCTCGTTCGATGACTGTGGGGGTATACTCGAGTTCATGTTCTTAATCTCGCTGAAATTTGCACTTCACTAGTATGCACCGAGTCTGGGAAACGATCGAAGTGTGAGTGCATTCTGTCGATCGGTGGTCGTTCTCACCATTTTCTACCAAAATAGTGGAGGATAGGTGCGACGACCCAAATAGAGCGGAGAGCCTGAGACCGCAAGGAGGGAACCGATCCGGCGATCGATCGTCGTCTGAGAACAGTGAGAGGAAATTAAAATCGAGGTTATGGCAGACATTACGGGAACCCCAGGCGTAGATTCGCTGTTCGGAAGTTTGAGTGCCGATGCGATCGTTGCGTTAGCCGGAGACGACGTCGCATTTGGATCGGATGGAGAGGACATCATCTTCGGGAATTCCGGGAACGATGCCTTGGCCGGAAACCAGGGGAACGACACGATTAATAGCGGTCGGGACAACGATGTCATCCTCGGCGGTCAAGGAGACGATCTTGGTAGCGGCGACGACGGCAGCGATTGGATTTTCGGCAATTTGGGATCGGATACCCTTTTCGGCAATCTCGGCGACGATTCCATCTTTGGCGGTCAGCAAGACGATGTGATTTTCGGCGGTCAGGGAAACGATGTCATCTCCGGGGATTTCGGGAACGATGTCATCTCCGGCGATAAGGGAACCGACAGCCTCTCCGGCGGTGCGGGACAGGATATCTTCGTCCTCACCAAAGGCGGTGGCGGGGCAACTCCTGCCGATGCCGATCTGATTTTAGACTTTCGGGAGGGCGATCGCCTCGGTTTGGCGCCCGGTTTGAATTTAGCAGAAATTAATATTCAATTCGTTGCCACGGGGAACGGCATCGGGGATGTCATCATCCGCGACCTCAGCGAGAATACCGGAAGTTATTTGGCGATCGTCAAAAACGTCGCCCAAACTCTGATTACTCGCGATACTTTCACTACGGATTTGACGCCCATTGTCGATGATGGTTCCGGTGGCGGCGATGGCGGTGGCGACGGTGGTGGTGACGGCGGCAGTGGTGCGATCGATCCTACCCCACCCCTAGCACGCAGGATCGTCCTCAACATCGGCGAAGATACCCCCATCTCCACCCAATTCGATGCCAGCGATGCCAATAACGATCCGCTAACCTTCACCATTGTCAATCCCCCCACCAATGGATCGGTGAACCTCATCGGGTTGCCCAACGGCTTCTTTTCCTACAGCCCCGGTCGCAACTTCAGCGGTTCCGACTCCTTTACCTATCAAGCCAACGACGGCACGGCACTATCCAACGTCGCCACTGTCACCATCAACATTTTTGCGATCGAAGATGTCCCCGTAGCCGACACCAAAACCGTTGCTGTCGATACCATCAACTCATCTCCGATTACCCTCACGGGAAGCGACGGCGATGGCGATCCCCTCTCGTTTAAAGTCACGAGTTTGCCCGAAAACGGAACGCTGTTTCAAGCTACCCCAGAAATGACACGAGGTGCGGAAATTACCGCAAATACCGTCATCACAAACCCCGAAGGCATCGTCATTTTCGTTCCCGAGCCAGGAGCAACTGCACCTAGTTCTTTCAACTATGTCGCTAACGATGGCAAAGCCGAATCGGCAGAGGCAATCGTAACGTTAAATTTGGGGAATGTCGCTGCCAATAGTGCACCGGGTATCGATTTAAATGGAAATACCGTTGATGGGTTAGATTTTACAGCCCGGTTTAGAGGTCCTGAAGTGGCAATTGTCGATCCGGTCAACTTAAATGTCGGCGATGCGGACAACGATGAGATAGCATCTGCTACAGTAACAATCACTAACTTAAAAGATGGTGTCTCGGAGATTCTCGATGTCACGATCGCTCACGATATTAGTAAGAGTTACAATTCCGCAACGGGAACTTTGACTCTCAGCGGTTTTGCTACTGTCAGCGAATATGCAGAAGTCCTGCGAACGGTGACTTATAACAACACCGCTCTCACACCTACTCCAGGTGCTCGCACTATCACCTTCACAGTCAACGACGGAAAAGAAAACAGCGTTCCTGCTGTTAGCACGGTTTACTATCCAGACGATACGGTTAGAATTACCACTGGTACTCGCGCTACCAGTATCCCTGCTAGTGCCTTTCTGGTCAATGATGGCGGAGTCGGTCTCAGTATGACCGGTACGAATATGCTACCGGGAGGCGTAACGGAAATAGGAGGAGTGCCAATTTCCGAGCTTAATTTCAACAATCCAGCCGATGGTAGCACTTTTACTTACACCTTCGCAGAGAGTTCTGGAAATACGGGAACCGCAAAAGTCACTATCTTGAGAGTTGATAGGACGGGGGGGGGAGATATCATTTCTGGCGGCAGTGGCCCGGATCTGTTAAGAGGCGAGGAGGGCTTCGACACTATTACTGGCGGAGCAGGGGCTGATGTATTTATCTACGAAGATGAAGATGAAGGATCGGGTACTTTCGATGCAACTCAAGATAATCTTTTAGCGCAAATTTCAACCAACCAGTACGATATCATTCTTGACTTTGCCAAGGGAATTGACAAAATAGGAATAACTCGAGGGGTCAGAGCCGTGAATGACTTTGCCGATATTTTGCCTGTGGTGCAAACGACTTTTGCGGGAAATATTCTCACTGGATCTCAGCGAATTTTTGCTTATGAAACTGGAGGAAGTACCTATATTGTTTACGATGAAGATGGAAACAATATCGCCGGAAATAACAGCCGCATTTTTGCGAAACTAGAGGGAGTAACCGGTTTGGGAACGCTGAGTATTAATGATTTTAGTTTCATTCCTTAATCTCGAGGTCGAACACCATTAATGCCGCACCGTATGCGGCTTCGTGACGGGGTTCGATCGCGTTAGCGTTGGGGAAATTTTCGGCAAAGGAGGCAAGAAAGGCTTGGCGTAAATAAGCAGATTGCCAAGCCCCACCCAAGGTAACGACTTCAAAGGGTTCTTCGGGTTGAAATAACGCTGTCGCAGCAACTTTAACGGCTAATACGAGTTCTCGGGCAGCATCGTTGAGAATTTGGCGGGCAACGGCATCTCCCTCGGCAGCCGATCGATCGACCCACTGAGATAGGGCGGCAATTTCCATCACCCCCCAACCTCGTCGATAGACCACTTCTACGAGATCTTCCGCACGATGCAGCCCTAAATGCCCCAGCAAATGCCCCGTCATACTGGTTTGGGGCGATCGCCCGTCTAAGGCTCTCATCACCACTTGCAGCCCCTGTCGGGCAATCCAATACCCGCTGCCTTCGTCGCCGAGGAGATAACCCCAACCCCCGACTCGTTTGGTTTCGCCTCGAGCGTTGCGTCCCCAGACGATCGCCCCCGTTCCGGCGATTGCCGCTATCCCTACATTCGTCCCGATTCCACCAATGAGGGCAATTTCACTGTCGGGACGCACGATCGTCCGTTGGGGTTGTAAATCCCACCGGACGGGCAATTCCGGACTGTACGCCAACCGTTCCAGCCAAACTTCGACACTTGCCAAATCTTCCGCACGACCGACGCCTGCTAGCCCCAAACCCATGCCGACGATAGTGAGCGGAGCTCCTGCCGTTGCCTGGAGAATTGCGGCTTCGATCGCCCGATATGCTGCTTCTGCACCAACGGTTTGATAATTTGCCGATCCCGCTTGTCCCCGACCCCAAACTTTCCCGGTTTCGTCTACCAACACGCAAGTGGTTTTCGTGCCGCCGCCGTCGATGCCGAGAACGTAGGGGCGATCTCTCGGAATCGTGTCTGTAATAATTGTTGTTGGAGATCGAAGCTCTTTCAAAATACCCAAAATCTCATCAACGTTGTTTATAGCATTTATTGGACGATCGACATTCGATCGAACTAGAAGGTAAAATCAGAACGAGAATATCGGGGAGACATTATGGCTTTGGGACAGTGAGTCGAAGGAAAATGGACGAGCGATCGCCATCAATCGGACGAAGGCGGTCGGTTTGTGCGTCCTTCGACCACCTTTCGCAATACCGTCACCGCTGACGGCAGCAGCGGCTATCCGGTAGCATCCGATCGCTATCACCTCTACGTCAGCCTTGCCTGTCCCTGGGCGCATCGCACGATAATTACGCGCAAATTGAAAGGTCTAGAAGGGGCGATCGGATTGTCGGTTGTCGATCCCTACATGGGCGAAGATGGCTGGTTTTTCTCCGACGCTCCCTGCTGCATTCCCGATTCGATCTTCGGGGCAAAATACCTCTGGGAAATTTACGTCAAAGCCGAACCCAATTATACCGGAAGAGTGACCGTTCCCGTCTTGTGGGACAAAAAAACGAGACGATCGTTAATAACGAATCTCGAGAAATTATGCGGATGTTCGATCTCGAATTTAACGCGATCGCCCAAAATAAAACGAGCTTTTGTCCGCCCGAATTACAGGAAGAGATCGATCGGACGATCGATGCCATTTACCAACCCATTAACAACGGTGTCTATCGCGCCGGATTTGCCACCACTCAATCGGCATACGAAGAAGGATTAAATGACTTATTTCAGGCATTAGATCGATGGGATAGCCACTTAAGCCAGCAGCGCTATCTCTGCGGCAGTCAACTCACCGAAGCCGATATTTGTTTGTTCACCACGCTGATTCGATTCGATGCCGTTTACTACGGTCACTTTAAATGCAATCTCCGCCACATTTGGGACTATCCCAACTTAGGCAACTATCTCAAAGATGTGTATCAATATCCTGGGATTTCAGACACCTGTAACTTCGACCATATCAAGAAACATTATTACAAAAGTCACAACAAGATTAATCCTACAGGTATCGTTCCCCAAGGTCCGATTCTCGACCTCGATTCCGGGCATAATCGCCAGTAAAACTTTGGATCGATCTCTACTAACTTAAGCAACAATCAAGCGACTAGCCTCATCCGCATCGACGGGTTTAGAGAACAGATACCCTTGAGCAAATTCGCAGCCCAGACTGCGAAGCATCTTTTTTTGGATAGGAGTTTCTACCCCTTCCGCAACGACGTTCATGCCTAAATTATGGGCTAACGTCACGATCGTCTGTAAAATTTCCGATTTATCTCGAAACGATTTAATCGGACTGACAAACGATCGATCGATTTTCAAAGTATCTAGAGGAAAGCGGTGTAAATAACTCAAGGAAGAATACCCCGTCCCGAAATCGTCCATACACAATTGAATTTGTCGTTCTTTCAGTTGTAATAACATCTGGGTTGCCGAATCCGCATTATCCATAATCGCGCTTTCCGTGACTTCCAGTTTCAGGTTGCCGCCGCGAACCCCTGTTTCTTCAAGAATGCGATCGATTTGGGAAATCAAATTCGTTTGAGAAAATTGCCGACCGGAAATATTGACCGATATCTTGAGCGGAATTCGAGGTTGTTTTTGCGCCTCCCAAATGTGGAGTTGACGACACGCTTGAAACAGTACCCATTCTCCTAACGAGACGATTAAACCCGTTTCTTCGGCAATGGGAATAAACTGACCGGGAGCAATCGATCCCAATTGCGGATGATGCCAGCGAAGCAGCGCCTCGAACCCCACGATTCGAGCAGTTGCTAGGGAAACGATCGGTTGGTAAACGACTTTAAACTGAGAGTTTTCTGAGCCTCGATCGAGATCGGTAACGGCTCGCCGCAATTCGTTTTCCAGCCGCAGTTTTTCAGCAAAGCCATCGTGCATTGCCGTATCGAAAATGGCAAAACACGACTGACCTCTTAACTTAGCTCGCTCGGCAACAATATCCGCATCTCGCAGCAGTTCTTCGGCATAGTTGTATTCCGGAGAACTCAGCGCAATGCCAATCCTGACATTGGTAAAAACTTCTTGGTTGTTGATGTAAAACGGACGAGTTAAATCCGTCGTAATCCGTTCGGCAATATCGGTGGCTTCGCTAAGTTGGTGAATTTCTTTGAGGACAATGGCAAACTCATCGCCGCCGAGACGCGCCACCAAAGCGTTCGCCGGAACGCAATTGCGCAGGCGATACGCCACTTCCACCAACAGGCGATCGCCCCATCGATGTCCCAAACTATCGTTAATGACTTTAAACCGTTCTAAATCGACGAGCAGAATGGCAAACGAGTCTTGGGGATGTTCTCGTAAGCGATCGATCGATCGTTCCAATTCTTCCATCAACAACGTACGGTTGGGCAATCCCGTCAGAAAATCGTGGTGGACGTTATAGCTGAGTTGCTCGATCGCTCGGGTCAATTCCTGCGTGCGTTCTTCGACGCGGCGATCGATCTGCTCTTGCAGTTGCACCAACTCCACTTCCGCTTGCTGGCGGGCGATCGCCGATGCCATACTGTTAGCTAGGGCTTGCAGCGAGGAAATTTCGCCCCCAGACCACAGGCGATCTGTGGGTGGGGTTGTCTGCCGAGATCGGGATCGGCAATCCTCGACGCTCAACCATCCCCAACAGTGACCGCGAACTTCGATGGGAATGGCTGCCACCGCATGATGCGCATCCGGAGAATTCGGGTCTGCCGCGATCTCCGCCTGAGAGATCCAGCCACTCACCGTGCTGGGGAAAGGGGGCATCGCGACGGCGGAAAACCACGGGCACTGGGCGTCTTTCTGGGAGATCGTTCCTCGATTCGTCCATTCGTAACGCAGGCGCATCGTCCATCGATCGGCATCCGCATCCGCCAACCGCTCCCAAACCCCAACCCGATCGACATCCATGACGTTTCCTAGAATGGCAAGCGATTGCTCCAGAATGCGATCCCACTGTTGCGGCGAGGGTTGAGGCGCCAAAATTTGGGCGATGGCATCCGCGATTCTCCCGAATCGATCGCCATCGGTCGGTTGGGAATGGGAGTGCATGGGTGTTGTGACCGGAACAAGCGAGTGTGGTGAAGCGAGAGCTTGCATTAATAATCCTTGCCGTCCGTCTTCCAACTGTGCGCCGGAACACAGACAGGTGACAGCAACGCTGCGATCGGGCGTATCGACCCGCCAAGCAGCGATCGCCTCGTCTTCAGCACCGATCCACGTCCAATCTCCCCACAAATTCAGGGCATCTAGCACTAAAAAAGCATTCCATTCCGGTAAAATTAAACCATCTCTATTTTCTCGACAACCGAACTCGAGAGCCGAGCGATTGACCCACACAACCTGTCGGCATTCGGTATCCAATACCCATACAGGAGCGGACTGTCCATCGAACTGGGAAGGCTCAAATTGACGCAATTGAGTGAAGGCTGAACGATTTGCAAATACCACGGCTCGACAATGTTTGGATAAGGGCTGGGATTGATGAAGGGGATAAAAATCCCGAGTCTTAAGGTGTAAGAGCGTGAGTGGACAAGCCCGTGAGATCGCCCTTGACACGAGCAACTCGTCCGTACGATCCTGCCGATATTTATCTATGGCAGCAAGGTATCGGAGGGTCCAGTGCGATCGCCATATTTCAACGCGAACGAGACACGGGTTGACAGAAAGTGCCGTTCGGATTTGAACTTCCTCAAGCATAGTCTACGATCTTTGGAAGTGTCATCCCATTCTCTCTGGAGAGTCCTCACCACTAAACCGGATATCTTGCAGAAGGGAAGAAAGCTGGAGGAGCAGGGGGAGAAAATGTTTGCCAGCGGGAACTGGCGTGTCTCCCCAGCGGGAAATGCAGTCTTGGGGTCTCCCCAGCGGGAAATGCGGTCTTGGGGTCTCCCCAAGTGGAGCAATTTCCCAAGACAATAACCAGCGTGCAAAAAAAATCAGCCTTCAAAGAACGGACTCGAAGGCTGATACATTTAAGGATTTTAAGGATGGGTTTGGAAAGAGCGAGTGAGATTAAACTCCGAATGGGGCGTTGAGTTTAACCCTTCTAACTCTCCAATTTCCCAATTCGACGACCGATCGGGCTATCGTTGCATGACGGGTTCAGCTTCGGACTGAAATGCCACCGCTTCCGGGTGAAAGCCCACATTGGCTGAGGGTGTACTGGGCTGGAATCCCCGAGGAACCTCCGTTGTCTTCACTTGCTGGGCTTGCAGCGCCTCTTTGAGAAACTTCAAGGCTTCTCGAGGGTTGCCTCGCCCGCAAAAGAAGATATCTGCCGCGAAATAACCAAATTCTGGCCAAGTGTGGATGGCGATGTGTGACTCGGCTAGGGTTGCTGTAGCGGTCACCCCATGTGGACTAAACTGATGAACACACAAATCGATTAACGTCGCCCCACCTGCTGAAACCGCATCAATTAGCGCTTCACGGATACGCTCTGGATCGTTGAGAAGATCTTGGGGACATTGCCAAGCATCAACAACCAGATGGGTTCCAAGTTGTTTCATTCTTTTCAATTTACTCCGCAGTTAAACCTTTCTAATCATATCACGGTTTTCATCTGGCTTCAATCTCGATCGCCCGGAACCGATCGACGGCTGCCTCTACTCCCCAGAAGGTTGAAAGCAGTCATCAAACGGGTTCGATTTGCAGGTTTTCGGGCGAAGACAAGTATCTGATGACAGATGCCTGCTATGCTCAACTCGAGAATCCGGTTGTTTTTTCTAGCTGGCAGTCTTGTCAAACCCCTCGATCCGTAGTGCTATAAAAGTAGTGCTATAAAAAGGTTACGAGCCAATGCCCATTCCCCGTTCTGTACAACCAACCCTCACCGAAAAATGCGCGACCCCAAACTCACGTAAAATGCGGTTTTTGTAGACCCTTTTCTCCAGAACGGAAACCGCTCTCCTTCAAATCCCTATGACAGATCGACAAACGCCACTGCTCGGTTGGCGAGAGTGGGTAGCCTTGCCCGATTTGGGCATTGCTGCTATCAAAGCTAAAATTGATACGGGCGCTCGTTCTTCGGCGCTTCATGCCTTTGCGGTTGAAACCTTTTCCCAAGGGGGCAAGGACAAAATCCGCTTCAAAGTTCATCCCCAGCAGCGCGATACGACTCAAATGACGATCGCCGAAGCTGACCTGCTTGATCGCCGCCAAGTCCGCAATTCAGGCGGTCGTGCGGAGTTGCGCTATACGATCTTGACGTCCGTCGAAATCGGGGAAATGCGCTGGTCGATCGAACTGACCTTGACCGATCGCGATGCCATGGGGTTTCGGATGCTGCTCGGTCGCCAAGCGATACGCGGTCGTTTTTGGGTCGATCCGGGTCGCTCGTTTTTACTCGGTTCCCACACCCAAACCCCACTCTTTACCGATCGCTCAGAGTCAAAAGAATGAAAATTGCCATTTTATCTCGCGACGCCTCGCTGTACTCCACCAAGCGATTGAAGGAAGCTGGGGAACAGCGCGGTCATGAAATGAAAATTATCGATCATCTGCGGTGTTACATGAATATTACCGCTCACCGACCCAGCATTATGTATCAGGGGAAACTTTTGGAAGATGTAGATGCGGTCATTCCCCGGATTGGCGCGTCGAATACGTTTTACGGAACGGCGGTGGTGCGCCAGTTTGAGATGATGGGGGTGTTTACAGCGAACGAATCCCAAGCGATTTCTCGCTCTCGGGATAAACTCCGGTGCTTGCAGATTCTTGCCAAAGAAGGCATCGGTTTGCCCGTCACCGGTTTTGCCCATTCCACTCAAGATATTGAAGGGGTGATTAATATCGTCGGCGGTGCGCCTTTGGTGATCAAACTCTTAGAAGGAACTCAAGGAATCGGGGTGGTTTTAGCAGAAACCGATCAAGCGGCAAAATCCGTGATCGAAGCTTTTCGCGGGTTGGATGCCAATATCTTGGTTCAGGAATTTATTAAGGAAGCACAAGGGGCGGATTTGCGGTGTTTTGTCATCGACGATAAAGTGGTGGGGTCGATGAAGCGGCAAGGCGCGCCGGGAGAATTTCGATCGAATTTGCATCGCGGGGGGAAAGCCGAAAAAATCAAATTGACCCCCGAAGAACGATCGACTGCCGTGCGTGCGGCAAAGGCGATGGGATTGAAGGTGGCGGGGGTGGATCTGCTGCGCTCCAACCACGGACCGGTGGTGATGGAAGTGAATTCTTCTCCGGGTTTGGAGGGAATCGAATCGGCAACGGGAATCGATATGGCGGGGAAAATTATCGAGTTTTTAGAGAAAAAATCTGATAAGGGAAATTCGCGCGATCGCATTCCGTATTGATTTTGTGAGGGGTTAGCTTGATCGGAGATCGTTGTAAAATGCAATCTCATCCTTTCGAGATCGATCACGCCACTATGATAAAAATTGGAGGAGTTGAAATACCCCTTGCCCAGCAACAACAACTCGAACTTCCCGTCGCGCGTTTGCCCACCCAAACCTTACTCTCCCTACCCGTAACGGTCATTAATGGCAAAGCCGAAGGTCCAATTTTGTGGTTGAGCGCGGCAATTCACGGCGACGAAATTAACGGGGTGGAAATTATCCGGCAAGTTTTGCGGCGGGTTTCGCCTGCCGAACTGACCGGAACATTAATTGCCGTACCGATCGTCAATATTTACGGCTTTATCGAACAATCTCGCTATTTGCCCGATCGTCGCGATCTCAATCGATCGTTTCCGGGTTCTCCGCGCGGTTCTCTCGCCTCTCGACTGGCTCATTTGTTTATGGAGGAAGTGGTGCGCCGATCGACCCACGGCATCGACTTGCACACCGCCACCGACGGTCGCAGCAATCTCCCGCAAATTCGGGCAAACTTGCGCGATCCCGAAACCTATCGCTGCGCGCAAGCCTTTGGTGCTCCGATTGCCATCCATTCGACGATGCGAGATGGTTCGCTGCGACAGGCGGCAACCCAGGAAGGGATTCCCATTTTGCTGTATGAGGGAGGGGAGGCGTTGCGGTTCGATCGCCTCGCGATCGAGATCGGCGTCGAAGGTATTTTGCGGGTCATGGAAAATTTGGGAATGTATCAGTTGTCCGACAATTTGCCTTTGAAAGGGTCGATCGAAATCGAATCGACTCAATGGGTGAGAGCGCCTCGGAGCGGCATTTTATTATTAGAGATCGAATTGGGTCAACGGGTTCGGAAAAAGGAAGTTTTAGGGACGATCGTCGATGCGTTTGGGAATGTGAATGCGAAAGTGTATTCCCCCTGTCACGGGATGACGATCGGTCTGACTAAAAATCCACTGGTCAATCAAGGGAATGGGATCGTTCATTTGGCACAATTGGAATGAGTTTGAAGGCAGAGGGCAGAAGGTAATAAATCAGGGGGAGAAAAAAGTCAATGAAGGCAGAAGGCAGGAGGCAGAAGGCAGAAGGCAGAAGGCAGAAGCTTGAACTTCCACCAAAAACTTTTCCCCTTAAAAGGGGAGGCTTGTACCGGGTTGGCTTTGGTGACCCTTCGGGTTCAACAGTCGCTTATGGGGGAGACACGCCATTTGCTCAACTTGGGGAGACCCCAAGACCTCAATGGCTCCCCAGTGACCAACAACAACTAACCCCATCACAAACCCCAAACCCCAAACCCCAAACAAATAGTTTAAGCTAATAAATCTCCCGATTCCGAGAGGGAATGCAAGCGGCGATATAACCCTTTTTGGGCTAGAAGTTCTTCGTGATTTCCCACTTCGATAATTTTTCCAGAATCGAGAACGACAATTTGATCGGCATCGCGCACGGTGCTGAGACGGTGAGCGATAACGATCGTCGTGCGAGTCCCAAAAACCGATCGCATTGCCAGTTGGATCGATCGCTCGGATTCGTAATCTAAACTCGAGGTGGCTTCGTCGAAAACCAAGACATCCGGATCGATAATTAACGATCGCGCAATTCCCAAACGCTGGCGCTGTCCTCCCGACAATCGCATTCCGCGCTCGCCAACAACGGTATAGTAACCATTGGGAAAATCGGAAACAAATCGATCGACTCGGGCAATTTCGCAGGCTTTTTCTACTTGCGAAAAACTGGCGTGAGGATTGCCATAGGTAAGGTTATCTAACAGCGTACCGTTAAAAACATCTACTTCTTGATGGACGATCGCCAAACGCTTGCGGTATTGAGTAATATCGAGGGTTGAAATATCTTCTTCATCGATTAAAATGCGACCGGAGGTCGGCTCGAAATACCGAAATAAGAGTTTGACCAACGTGGATTTTCCCGAACCGGAGCGACCGACGATCGCGACGGTTTGATAGGGTTCTATGAGTAAATTTAGATCTCGTAAAACTGGACGATCGCCATCGTAACCGAAGCTTAAGTTTTCGAGTTGAATTTTACCCGTAAACCGATAGGAAGTTGCCTTCTGAGAAGGGACTGCCAAACTCACGGCATCGGTTCCGTCGGGTTTTTGCATGAATTGGTGAAATCGGATCATAGACGCATATCGACGAGCGAAGACTTCCGCTAAGGCGCTAATCGGTTCGAGTTCGGCATATGCCATGCTAGAAACCGTTAGTGCTGTGACAAAATATCCCAAGGAAATGCGATCGCCAATGGTGGCTAACAAGGTTGCTACTAACACACCAAACATACTCAGTTGAATGACTGATCGCTGCCACATTTCTAAATGAATATAACTGCGATGAATCCGGTTGATAATCACCTGATATTCTCGCTCGAGACGCTGTTGTTGGCGCTTGAGTTCGGTGGCTTCCGTTGCAAAGGCTTTGACGGTTTTGATGTTAGTGATAATTTCAGAAGTTCGACTTTCGGTATTTTCCATATACTTCTCAAGCGCTTCTTCCTTACGGATAATCGCTCGCAAGTTTTTCAGGGTAAACCCGAGAATCAGGACAAAAGAGATGAAAAAGGCGATCGCGATGCGGGTCTCGATAATCCACAAGACGACAAAAATACCCGAAACTCGAACGAGTTTGGGAATCAGTTGTCCGGCAATTTCGGGATACGTCCACGTATGGTTCGCCAGTCCCCTCGCCACTCGTCCGGCAATGCGTCCGGGGTTGTTTTCTTCATAAAAGGCTAAGGGTAAATTGAGGATTTTGGAAATCACTTCTCCGGAGCGATCGCGTCGCGCTGCCATAGCGATAACCCAGTGAAACCAGTTGGCAAACCAAGGCTGTGCGGGCGCTCGAACGACCGTTACCAAGAAAATCAAGCCGAGTAATATGCCCAAATTTAAGGTAGAATTATGGGGCAAACTTATAAAGTTGGCAAGATTACCTCCCAAAATTTGCAAAGGTTTGTCGATGGGGCGATCGGAGAGAACGTTGAGAATTTGTCCGATGGCGTAAGGAACTACTAAATCGAGCAGTTCAAATACGCTAGATGCGGTAATACTAAAGATCGCAACTCGCCAATAGTTGCGAAAGTACCTGAGAATATCTCGAATGGAAGACATTACATTCTCGGGCAAACTGCACCGCAGTTTGCCCACCTCGGTAGATGACTTTGTAGTATAAAATTATAGCATGCTACAAAATCGAATTGCCAACGGGCGATCGTATTGAGGAGAAGCTCGATCGCGACACCATAGCATTTCTCATTGGGATGCGGTACGTTTGGGAGGCGGGTTTGGATAACGGTTTGACGACAAGTTAACTTCAAGTTCGTTCGGATAAACTCGCACCTACTGGATCTGTCCCTGACTCACCTGAAATACCCACAACCGTTCCCCATCCATGACTGCTGAAATTATCTGCGTCGGCACCGAACTCCTCCTCGGAGATATCCTCAACGACAACGCCCGATATCTCGCCCGAGAACTAGCTGCCTTGGGCATTCCCCACTACTATCAAACCGTTGTCGGAGACAATAGAGATCGGCTCAAGCACGTTCTCGACATTGCCACCAGGCGATCGCAACTACTGATTTTCACAGGCGGATTGGGACCGACACCAGACGACTTAACCACGGAAACCCTAGCAGACTTCTTCGGCGTTCCCCTCATCGAACGTCCGGAAATCCTAGCCGATATCGCCGAAAAATTCGCCCGTCGGGGGCGGCAAATGTCCCCCAGCAATCGCAAACAAGCTCTGTTGCCCCAAGGCGCGGAAATCTTAACCAATCCCATCGGCAGCGCCCCCGGCATCATCTGGCAACCGCGCCCGTCGCTGACCCTTCTCACGTTTCCCGGCGTTCCCAGCGAGATGCACCGGATGTGGCAGGAGATCGCGATTCCCTATTTAAAAACTCAGGGATGGGGTCGAAATATTTTGGTCAGTCGGACGCTCAAATTCTGGGGCATAGGGGAATCCGTGCTAGCCGAGAAAGCCGGTTCTCTCCTCGATTCGACCAATCCTACCGTTGCTCCCTATGCCAACCTAGGAGAGGTGAAATTGCGGGTTTGCGCGCGGGCAGCTTCGGCGGAGGAGGCAGAAGCATTAATCGCCCCCGTCGAACAACAATTACAAGAGATGAGCGGGCATTACTGCTTCGGTCGCGATGAAGATACCCTGGCGACAGCAGTGGGTCGATTGCTGTTGGAAACTGGCGAAACGGTGGGAGTAGCAGAATCCTGTACGGGAGGAGGTTTGGGGCGGATGCTGACGGAGGTTCCCGGCAGTTCGCACTATTTTTGGGGCGGCGTCATCGCCTACGATAATCGCGTTAAGATTGGCTTGCTCGATGTCAGTCCCGAGGATTTAGAAACCCACGGTGCGGTCTCCCACGAGGTGGCTCGCCAAATGGCAGCCGGAGTTCGCCATCGGTTGGGGACGAGTTGGGGACTCAGTATTACGGGGATTGCCGGTCCCGATGGCGGTACGGACGCCAAACCCGTGGGGTTAGTTTATATCGGTTTAGCCAGTCCCGACGGCAGCGTCACCAGTGCCGAATACCGATTCGGCGAAACGCGATCGCGCGATTGGATTCGCCACGTCAGCGCCTGTAGCGCCCTGGATCTGCTGCGGAATGCACTGTTGCGATAGTTATGTGGGGTTGGTCATTCGTCATTCGTCATTGGGAGAGTTGCTAGTGGCTAGTTGCCAAGAACTAAATATCTGACAACTGTCTTCTTCCCCTGCTCCCCCTGCTCCCCCTGCTCCCCTCTCGAACCTTTAGCGAGATTCTAAAGAAAAAATAAAGGCGATCTACAAATTATACGGGGATCAGTTGACATTTGGGTTTGACTATTTGAAATTATTCGTTATGATTAATACATATCGCTAGGATCTGCTGCGATCTCGATCGCAGGTTATCCGGACTACGGATCGAGAGCAGCAAAGATTGCACGCAAGGAGCTATCCGATCGATGGACTATATTGATACGATTTTAGAGAAAATGAAAGAATGGGCGCGTCGGCTTCTGGAAGCCTTGTTGGGTCCTGAAGGTCAGCCCGAACCCGAACCGATTCCCATCCCAGTTCACGATCGCCGGAGTCGCTAATTCTCTTAGATTTCATTCATCTTGCCAGCGACCTTGGAATCCAACCATCGGCTCAGTATTTTAGTCATTCACGGACCGAACCTCAACCTGCTCGGTCAGCGCGAACCTGGAATCTATGGTTCCGTAACCCTATCAGATATTAACGAATCGCTTAAAAGCGAAGCTAAATCCCTCGGGGTGAAGATTACAACCATGCAATCCAACCACGAGGGAGATTTAGTCAACGCGATTCAGTCGGCGCTGGGAAGTTGTGACGGATTGTTGATCAATGCCGGAGCCTATACCCATACCAGCGTTGCCATTCGCGATGCGATTTCTGCCGTCAACTTGCCGACGGTAGAAGTGCATTTGAGCAATATTTACCGCCGCGAATCGTTCCGCCATCACTCCTACATTGCCCCTGTGGCGATCGGGCAGATTAGCGGATTTGGCGATCGCAGTTACATATTGGGATTGCACGCATTGACTCACTATATCAAGCAAATGGAAAAATCGGGGTGATAATGGGTTTTAATGCTGCCACTTTTTAAAGTGTCACATTTTCTACCGTCACGGGATTGCGACAGTTGCCCATGCCCTATTCTCTATTGAGCCGATTCCAGGGGTCTTTATGCAGCGCGGCTTTAGTCCGGTGCGCTTTCGATCATTGGCAGTCGCTGAAGTCCGAACCCACGAGTGGGTCACGTTTAGATGGGATCGATCCGGACTGCGATTTCGATCAAACTTTATCGGACACCGTTCTGGCGACCCTCATCCAACACGGTCAACCGGGAATCCATCTGGAGATCGATCGGCAGCCAGCGCTTCGAGAAAGTGAGGTAGACTGTTGGACAGCCTTTGTTGCCATCGCCTTATTTTTCCACGAAGACAATGCCAGACGGCGGCAAGGCATCGAAAAACTCGGGAAGACGATCTCGCTGTCTCCCGCTTCGATCGACGCTGCGGATGCAGTAGGATATGCCATCGCCTGCATTCTCCACGACGATCTCGATCCATCAGCACTGATTCCCCAAACGATCGCCTATTTGACTGAGATCGAGGCAGATGCTACAGTTCGACAACAACTTGCCACCGGACAAACTCTCCTCGATCGCGGTGCGAGTTTAGAAGAAACGCGGACGGTCTTCGCTCGACAGAAAGCGACCCTCGATCCAAGTTTAACAGGTGTGGGACAAGCGATCGCGCTGGCTTTCTACTGTTTTCTCAGCACGCCGGAAGATTGGCGGTTATCGGTCGGGCGATCGTTGCAACTGTCAGAGCGCTCTCCACTCGCTCCTTTCGTTGCGGGGACTCTTTCCGGTGCGTACAATACCCTCAGCGGTATCCCTGGCGAATGGCGCATGGCTGAAATCAACTCGCTTCGGCAAGCTGCCAGTCGCCTCTATGCCGCTTGGGCGGGCGTGTGCCATCCCCACGAGATTGCCTCAGAATGGGGGTTGCCTGCCGTTGCCACACCGAGACGTTAAACTGAATAGCGGGCTGGAACGTTTAGCGCAATATTGACAATCTCCAGGGTTCGATCCCGATAACTTGTCGGAACCTTGGCATTGGGAATTGCGGCGTTGGCGTAGGGATCGGTTTTCCGGATTGCCGTCCTGGCGTCCGATACCCGCTAAAATTTAAGACAGACGTTGCCAAGCTACGATTTGGAGTAGGGCTAATCGTTATCAATATTGTCCGGGGCTAGACTATGACATCCTACGCAACCTCCACTGCAAAATCCGAAATGAACGAACTGCGGCGTCTGCGAGGCTTATTGCCGCCGGAGTTACAAAGCTGGGTCACGGTTGAGAAGACGACGGATATCGATCCACCACTGATCCGCTGCGAGGAACTGAGTAAAGACGAGGTGGAAATCGCGATCGACTTAGTGAAGTGGGATCGCCTCGCTCTCGACCAGCGCAACTTGCTCTTCTGGCACGAAGTCGCCCGCATTCAACAAGATACCATCCCCAAAGAGGGCTGGGAAATGGCGGCACTGGCGATCGGCTTAGGCGGTGCGGTGGGCGAACTGTGGGTGCAAGATGGGGTGCTGTTGTTGTTGGCACTGGCACTGTGCGGGGTATCCGGGTATCGGCTGTATCAGAAAAATAATAACGGTCGCAACTTGCAAGAGGCGATCGAAGCGGACGAAAAGGCGATCGCCCTGGCAACCCGTTTCGGTTATACTTTGCCCAATGCTTATAAAAGTTTGGGCAGTGCCTTGAAAACCCTGATCGAACAAACCCCCAAAAAACGCCTGCGCAAAAAATACGAAACGCGCCTGGATGCGTTGCGTCGCAGTGCTGCCAAAGCGAAAGCGAAAGCCAAATCCCCAATGGGACAGCCAATGGAGAATCCTTCAGAACAGTTGTACTAACGCAGAATTCAGGAGTCAGAATCGCTCTCAATAGATATCTCCGGGAAAGAGGAAATGGGAGCAATAATTGAGAATTTCGGCATGAAAATTGATTTTATTTTTCATTTCCGGAAATGTCTAATGACTATCCATCTCAGGGTTCTCGAATGCTAACAACGACGATCGATCCGATTCTCGATCGCGCCTTAGCGGGTGCGGATTTGTCTCCTGCCGAGGCGATCGATCTGCTGCAAACTACCGATCCAGGGGCGATCGCGGCGATTCGAGATACCGCTGATCGCCTGCGCCAACAGCAATCGGGAGAAACCGTTACCTACGTCATCAACCGCAATATCAACTTTACCAACATCTGCGAACAACACTGTAGTTTCTGTGCGTTTCGTCGGGATGAAGGGGAAGAGGGCGCGTTTTGGTACGATGGCGGGGCGATTTTGGAGAAGGCGGTAGATGCGGTACGACGGGGGGCAACGGAAATTTGCATGCAGGGGGGACTGAACCCGAAGGCGAAGGCAAACGGGTTGTCATTGTCGTACTACGTGCAAGTGGTGCGGACGATTAAAGATGAATTTCCCCACCTGCACCTCCACGCTTTCTCCCCCCAGGAAGTGCAGTTTATCGCCCGAGAAGACGGTCTCAGCTACGAAGCTGTAATTGCATCGCTGCAAGAAGCGGGGGTGGGATCGATGCCGGGAACGGCGGCGGAAGTCCTCGACGATCGCGTGCGGCGCGTCATTTGCCCGGAAAAGACCGATACGGCAACTTGGCTGGAAATTGTCGAAACTGCCCACCGTCTGGGAATGCCCACCACCAGCACGATGCTATGCGGTCATATCGAGACGATCGCCCAACAGGTGGAGCATTTGGCAAAATTGCGATCGCTCCAGCAACGGGCGATCAATCGCAATTACCCCGTCCGCATCACCGAGTTTATTTTACTCCCCTTCGTCGGACAAGAAGCACCCGCCCCCCTACGCCGCCGCGTAGGACGCGATCAGCCCGTCCTCGCCGATACGCTGTTACTCACCGCCGTGTCGCGAATTTTCCTGGGAAATTGGATTGCCAACCACCAACCCAGTTGGGTGAAATTGGGGTTGGAGGGGGCAACAGAAGCATTGAAATGGGGCTGTAACGATATCGGCGGCACATTGATGGAAGAACACATTACCACCATGGCAGGGGCAACCGGGGGAACCTGCATGGAGCCGGAAACGTTGGCAGCGGCGATTCGATCGATCGATCGAATTCCGCAGCAACGGGATACTTTGTATCGAGTCCATTCATCACATCAATAACGATCGTCAACTCAAACTTTAATCTCTCAAAATCCTTCTGCCTTAACTCTAAGCCTCGGGAAGGTCGAATAACACCGTCGTCATGTAACGTTGCGCCCACTCTGGACCAAAGGCTTTTTCCAAAACGCGGCGGGTTTTATCGTTTTGTTGTTGTTTGGTGCAGTAATCATGCTGACCCGCAAAAATCTGGGGTTGTCGGTCTGCCGTGGCAGGGGGAGTGGCGATCGCCTGCTGGCAGTGAATTTCTAAAAATTGCTTGACCCGCCCTAAAAATCGCTCTTCTTCGGCTCGATCGCTGGGTCGAACGAACAAACAAAACTCGGAAAAAATATCCCCCCATTCCGGCAACTCTCGCGGGTGGGCGAAATGGGCTTCCGGTAAATTGCCCAACGCTTGACGATATTCGGGAGATAAGGTGCGATACTCTCTTTGGGAGTCGCTGACGCGAACGTCCGCCACTGGAGACAAATCGACGATCGCCGCACTGATTTGCCCGCGTCCGACCACCACATCCGTCCCGAACATCGGCAAGGGATAGTTCGATCGCGGAAACATCACGCAGTGCAAAATATCTAACGAATTGCCCACCCGAGCCAGTTCTAGGTGCATTTTCCGAAACTGCGGCGTTTGGTAGCAGCGATTTTCGATGGTCAGTTTCTCGCCTTCCAACCGCCCTTCAACGTACCCCAAATCCTCCGGCAAGTGATAAGGAGTCAAATCCAGATATTCCTGCCAAACGGCTTCGATACAGTCTGCCAACTGGCAGATCAGGGGGTGCTGTTGCTGTCGGATAGAAGGGGTGGATGTAGAAACGTCGAGCATAAGCGAAAACTGCGAACTCGCCTTGATCGGTGAAGTCTCGATCAAATGAATATCTCCGATCTTAACCTGTAACGGGGACGCGGCTGCGCTTGAAGGGGGCGCAAGTTTGGCCGATCGACCGTTTGCCGGAAGTCGAGCTAGCTAACGGGCAACAGGGTTTTAGCTTTAAACGCGGTGACTCGTTCGACGATCGCTTCTAACTCGATGGTCAGTTCGTCGATGCCGTCGAGACAATTTTCTTTCGCCTGAAGTTCGATGCGTTTGGCAATTTCCGGCATCTTCAACACCGCCGCCGTACTGCTCGCCCCTTTCAATTGGTGTGCCAACTGAGCCAGCACGATGGCGTTAGGTTCTGCCAATGCGGCTTTCATCTTGCCGATGCACGTCAGGGCATCTTCCCTGAAGGTCTCGAGGACTTCCCACTGAAATTCCGGATCGCCCCCCGTAATTTCGTTCAAATACTCCAGATCGATGGGGGGACAGTCGTCGCTGGAGGCTCCGTTGGCGGCAATTGCCCCGCTGTCCCCCTTGCCGTTCCGAGAGCCGTCTGCTCCAGATGGAGGGGGAGCCTGAATTTTCCGACGCCACACTTCCAGCACCTTGGCTAACACCTGTAAATCCACGGGTTTGCTAATGTAATCATCCATCCCCGCCGCCAAGCATTTCTCGCGATCGCCATCCAACGCATTCGCCGTCATGGCAATGACGATCGCGTGACGCTCCGTCCCTTCTCGCTGGCGCAACAGTTGAGTCGCTTCGTAGCCGTCGAGAACGGGCATCAAACAATCCATCAATATGATATCGAACGCTTCCGCCTCTAAAATCAACAGCGCTTCCCGACCGTTGCTGGCGCATGTGGGGGGATCGTAGCCTAACATTTTCAATTGATTTTGCAACACCTTGCGGTTCATGGGCATATCTTCGACCACCAAGATCTTCAGGGATTTCTCCGTATCCGGGGTCTGGGGGGGAGATTGAGCGATCTCGAGGATCGGTCGATCGACTCCGGTTTGCAGCAGACCCAGCAATCGTTCCGGATCGATGGGCTTGAGGAGATAGCCTGCCGCTCCCCAGTTGGAGAGCTTGGGGATTAAATTCTGTCGGTTAGGAGACATCGTTCCGATCCACTGGGTTTCGCTCAGGTCGGGATCTAAGTTCAGGAAACGACCCAGCAGTTCACCCTGAAGCTCGGGATCTTGCAGGTCGATCAGGATAATATCGTAAGGGCGACCGATCTTCACCCCTTGCCGGATGGCGGCAAACGCCGATCGCGCATTTTCGGCATCTTCGCTCTGCACGCCCCAGGCTTGACAGTAAGCGTGGATGGCTTGGCGTTGGGCGGGATTCCCTTCGAGCAGCAACAGTCTCAACCCCTTGAGATTGGCAGGGGGCGGAGTTTTGAACACGGTCGGATCGATCGCGTTGTCTGCCATCGCCGTCTCCTCGGATGCGGCCTCTGGCTGCAAGGGATTGCCCGACATCTGAGTCCCCGGAATGGCTTCCAGGCAAGCCGTAAACCAAAAAGTCGATCCTTTCCCCACCTCGCTCGACACGCCGATGTCGCCGCCCATCAATTTGACAATTTTCCGAGAAATCGCCAATCCCAAACCCGTTCCCCCGTACTTGCGGGTGGTAGACGCATCCACTTGGGAAAACGATTGGAACAGCTTTTCGCGATCGTCGGGGGCGATGCCGATGCCCGTATCTCGGACTTCAAACCGCAGGGTTACCAGATGGGGAATCTGGGAATCGTAACTCTCAACTGCCAATCGATCCAGAGAAATCCGAATGGCGACCTCGCCCTCATCGGTAAACTTGAGGGCATTGCCCACCAAATTCATCAACACTTGGCGCAACCGACTCGGATCGCCGTTAACCGCCATCGGCACGTCGGATTCGACCTCGGTTACCAGTTGCAATCCTTTCGATCGCGCTTGGGTTTTCAGCAAGTCCGTCACTTCCTTGAGACAGGTTCTCACGTCAAACCGCAACGACTCCAAGCGCATTTGACCGGCTTCGAGTTTGGAAAAATCGAGGATATCGTTGACGATCAGCAGCAAATTTTGACCGCTCGACTTCAAAGTTCGCACGAAGTCGATTTGTTCTGGCGTCAGCGGCGTCGCCAACAGCAAATCCGTCATCCCGATCACCCCGTTCATCGGCGTGCGGATTTCGTGGCTCATATTGGCAAGAAATTGACTTTTGGCGAGGCTAGCGGCTTCGGCGGCGGCTTTGGCATCTTGGAGTTCGGCAGTGCGCTCCACCACCCGCTGTTGGAGAGTTTGGGAGTAACGGGTCAGTTGTGCGTTGGCTTGTTGCAGCCAATAGCGATGGTGGTGATTGGTGACGGCAACCGCCGACAGGGCAAAAGCAACTAGGGGCGATACCGCCGGGATCAGCCAACCGAACTCGAATGCCGTGTAACAGATCCCGTACAGCAAACCGCCTGCCAGGAAAATGGTCAAGCCCACACCGCCGATGCCGATACTCCGGTGGTGGGATTGGGTAATTTGCAGCAATCCCCAAGTTCCGGCAGCCCCCAAAGACGACCAGACGAGAATCCACACGCCTTGACCGGTATGAGTCCAAACGCGAATTAAGGGGCGACCATCCAGTGCCGAACTCAGAATTTGGCTGGCAATGTTCGCGTGAATGACCACCCCTTCCATCTGCGGTTGGTCTTGGCTGAGATCGCTGCTGTAGGGGGTAAAGAAGAAATCATTCAAACTTTTGGCAGTGGCACCGATGAACACCAGGCGATCGCGAAAAAAATCGGGCGGGACGCGACCTTCAAGGACGTCCATCAACGACGCACTGGGAAAGCGATCTTTCGCCCCTCGGTAGTTGAGGATCGTTTGGTAACCGGCAACGTCGTCGGATTCCCAATAATTGCCTTCTTTCCCGGTGAGCGGGACGAACAGCGCCCGTCCCAATTTTAAGTGACCGTTTCCTTTGCCCGGTTCTAGCTCGATCTCTCGCTTTTCGAGGTATTGCAAAGCCAGCATCACCCCCAAACCCAAGCGCGGCGTGCCAGACTCGTCCTCGGCAGACATCAACACCCGGCGAATTTTGCCGTCGGCATCGGAGATCAAATCGGAAATCCCCACTCGATCGAGTTCTTTTAAGGTGGGGGGAGGCGCGACCGGATCGCCCACTAGTTTTTCGACGCCGAAGAGATTGGGAGTCGCTTTCATCGTTCGGACCAAGGTTTGGTGACCCGGTTCGACGGGCAAGTCCCGGTACAGATCCAAACCGATGGCAGCCGGTTTCTGGGCGTCGATTTTTTCGATCAACTCGGCGAGATAAGTATCGGGCATCGGCCACTGTCCGATTTCCGAGATATCGGATTCGTTAATGCCCACGATAGCGATGCGCGGATCGGTGGCTTCGATCGCTCTCCAGCGAAAAAACCGATCCATTGCCGCCCATTCCAGAAGCTGGAACCATCCCAAAAAATTCCCTGCAATCACTAAGAGGGCTACGGTAGGGGCTGTCATCAGCACGAAACGCCACTGCCAAATTTTGTTTCTCCAATGAGATCGCATGAAATCAACCTTCCCAGAGTGTCTTGCTTGAAGGAAGGGGCTAAAAACCGCACCCTCGACCGCCACAACCCTAATTTACGTAGATCTATCTACCCTTGATAACTACTATTGTGGAGTCTCAGCATGGCGATCGTCGAGTTGTTAGGGTAATCTTCAGCTTGCCTTTACCGATTTTGCCCCTTCGAGGCTCAACCGCAGGAAATTGAGAAAAATGCAATATTTGATGCAATCTGCCTGAAGGATTAGAGTACAATAGGTGCTTAGTGTAAATAAGCAGAAATTCCTAATAAACTTTTATATGCCTACTCGTTCATCTACCCTCATTCGTTCTCAAAGTGTTGCCGGTCAAGCGGGCGCTGACTTGATCGCTCGGGACTCGAAATTGGTGGAAGCGGCAAAATCTCTTTATCCTGCCGATCGCTTGGTGAAATTTCTGCATTTACACGCAGAAGTGGATACCCTGTTGCTGGAGTTGAGAACCCTCAAACAGCAACGCCCCGTTCCCAGCCCGGTTGAAGACTAAAACCTTCTGTTGGTTATGATTACAACCCCCGAGCGTCAAGATTGGGGGTTTTGTTTTGGAGGCAGCCCGGGGAGCCGGGGGAGCCCGGGGAGCCGGGGAAGCAGGGGGTGAGGGAAAGAAAGCAGCTAGCGGCTAGCAATTACCAATCCCAAACCCCAAACCCCAAACTACTCGTCAATCAGCCACAGTTCGCGATTGGCGTTTTCGTCGAAGACTTTTTTCGGCGGCAAAATCAGGATCGCCTGACCGAGAAGGGGAATTTCCGGGTCTTCGTCGAACCACTGAATATCTAACTGTCCCGATCGCTCGACTAAAAAGTAACTGTTGGGGTTCCATTGCCTCACTTGCCGATCGATCGCCACGACCACGGGTTCCGATTTGGCTAAGCTCGACTCGGGCAAGCGTTCGGCAACGGTGACAATTGCTACCAAATCTTGCGCTTTCACCACCACCGACCAACCGGGAATGGCAACGAACGATCCGCTGCCAGATACTTGGACGACGCGGAAGGGATCGCGAGCGTCCACAGGAGGAACCGCCTCTAAATCCGCCCGCGTCAGGGGCAGCGAACCCACCACCGGGACGATGCGGGGTAATTCTTCGTCCCCTTCCAGGCGATAAATCGGCAACAGGGGGGCTTTGCGGGTGGGAACGACGGTAAAATCGCTCAACAGCGTTTCGATTTGAGATCGGGCGCTGGGGGAATGGGCGAATTTCAACCCGAGGGCGATGGCGCGAGAGCGTTCTTGCAAGTCCTTTTTTTCTCGCGCCAGTTTCCAATATTGATAGGCGACGGCATCGCCGGGATGGTCGGTAAATTCCTCGGGCTTGCGGACTAAACGGTAAAAGGCTTGCAGGGCTTTGGCGACGGCGTGGGCTTCATCCACATCGAGCTTTTTCTCCATCGCCAACTGGGCAGCGGGCAAGCGGCGATCTTGGCTGAGAACCCGCAACTCGTACAAAATATCGCTTTTGGGACCGGCAAAATACGATTTTACCGCCTCCGAAGCTCCGGATTTCTCCAAACTTTCGTAAACTTGAGCGGCGACGATCGTTAAATTTTGCTGTATCGGTTCGATGCCCGTTTCCTCGAAAATGGTTTGCGCCCCGTAACCGGATTTTTGCAATTGCTGACACGCTCGTCCCCAATCGATCCAGTTCCCTTCTTTGCGGCGCAGCAATTGCAACAACTCGAGGGCGACTTCTGGAGAGAGTTTGGGATTGGCGTTGGGCAAATTATCGGGCGGTGGGGTCACGATCGCATTCGGGGTGAGGATCGATTCTCAGTATAGAATAAGGGCGTCGGGATTCGACGATCGACTTTCACTTTTCAGTGCCATTTGGATTGAGACGCGGTACAGTGAAAAGGGCAATCGTCGCCCCATCATTTTCGGGGGTTGACCTCAACGCGAGCGATCGACTCTCCCCCAGTTTTCCCCGATCGTCGGCTCTCCTCCCCATGGGTCGGACGGCGGCGATCGCGTCCCCGGAGCGATCGGATTGGCACTCGCTCTCCGGCGTTCCGAGATGCTACGTTCGGCTGCAAAAAAAGTTATAATTGAGAGCATCATGACCGATCGCCAAATGAACCTTTCTACCACCCGCAGGCAACCCAACCGATCGCGGCAAAATCTTCGAGAAAGTGCCTTGGGTTTGGTGTCTACCCAAAGTTTTCCCGCTCTGGTGGGAACCGCCGATATGATGCTCAAATCGGCAGAAGTGACTCTCGTGGGCTACGAAAAAATCGGGAGCGGTCACTGTACGGCGATCGTGCGCGGTCAAATAGCTAACGTCCGCCTCGCCGTGGAAGAAGGGGCGAAAACCGCCGAGCAGTTCGGTCAATTGATTTCCAAACTCGTCATTCCCCGACCGATGCCCAATTTGGAAGTGGTGTTTCCTATCGGCAGCCGCTTAGCAGAATTGGCATACGAACAGCGCGGTTATTCCCGCCTGAGCAATCGGGCGATCGGTTTGGTGGAAACGCGGGGATTCCCGGCAATGGTGGGTGCTGCCGACGCCATGCTCAAATCCGCCGACGTGCAGCTTGCTGCCTACGAAACCATTGGCGGCGGTTTGTGTACGGCAATTATTCGCGGTACTATTGCTAACGTTGCCGTTGCCGTGGAAGCGGGGATGTACGAAGCCGAACGCATCGGCGAACTGAACGCCGTGATGGTGATTCCCCGTCTGTTAGAAGATTTGGAACAGACGCTGCCGGTGGCGAGTTACTGGCTCGATCGACCCGAACCCCTTCCGGTTCTCGTCCCCACCACAGCCAAAGAAAAGCAAGCGCAACCGATCGCCCTTCCGGAATTGGAAAAAGTGCCGATTTCTATCGAGGTGGAAGAGTCGTCCCCAGCTCAACTGCCCGCCGAAGATCTAGACGGTTAACCTGGGTATTCCCATTCGACATCCTAATTGTCATCTTTTGAGGAAGATTTTCCGGATGTCGGTGCGTACCCAATTTGGCGGTAAATCAGTTCCAGTTCGTTCCCCACGGTGAAGAAATAGTCGGTTTGTTGGGTTTGTAACGACACGAAAATGCGGTAGAAAATTAACGCCATAATTGCCACAATCATTCCGGCGGCAGTGGTGAGTAGAGCTTCGCCAATCCCGGCGGCGGCTTTCCCGGTATCGGTTCCAGCCACATTGCCGATATCCAAACTGTCAAAGGTGGCAATTAGCCCCGTTACCGTCCCCAACAATCCCAACAACGGGGACAGAGCCACTACGGTCTCGAAGAATTGATTTCCGCGCCGCATTTGGATAAACTCGCGATCGGCGGCGGCTTCCATTGCCAAGTGAAAGGTTTCCGGGTCGGGTTCCTGCAATTCCAAGGGTGCCAGCAAAAATCGACCGATGGGGAGCGATCGCGCTTGACGGGCGAATTCCTCGGCTTTGTGCCAGTCTACCCGTGCGGCTGCCAACACTTGCCGGACGATGAAATCCTCTTGCCGCAACAGTTTCAGCCAGAACCACGCCCGATCGAACCCGTAACTCAGCGTCATCACCGACAGCGCTAGCAGGGGCCACATCACCGGTCCGCCGCGCAGAAATAATTCGTAAACTCTCATAGGTTGAAGAAGGAAGAAAGCAGAGGGGGGGGGAGCAAACAATTTTCTCGATGGACATTGTAAGATCCTGCATCAACTTGTAGGATAGCCCGTTACAAATTATTCGTGTCAACTTATAACTTTCAGACCAAAAAGCGATCGCGCGTTCGATCTTGGGGGCGATTTAGGGATAGCGGTTGTGCGAGGTTTCCCCCTCCTGGCGAATCGCTAACTCTTCCCCATTTGTTGCAATAATTTTAAAATCATTTGCTCGAGTTTCGGGGAGATTTCCAGGGGCAGAGTCCCCGTGCGAACGTTGAGATCGCGTTGGGGAAACGGAATTTCCACGTTCGATTTCCGAAAAGCCTCTTCGATCGCAAAATATAAATCGCTCCTGACAATATACTGCCGGCTGGGGTCGCTACACCAGACCCACAACTCAAAATCGAGGGAACTGTCCCCAAAACCGGAGAAGGTGACGCGGGGTGGGGGAACTTTTAACACGTCGCTATGTTCGAGAGCGGCATCGAGCAAGATAGACTTGACCGCCTGAATATCCGAACCGTACGCGACGCCGACGGGAATCCGCAGGCGAGAAACGGGGTTATCGTGACTCCAGTTAATCACCTCTGACTCCAAAAAGCGGGAATTGGGAACGATAATCGAGATTTGATCCAAGGTACGGATCACCGTACTGCGACTGCCAATGCGCTCCACCGTACCCACATAGTCCCCCACTTCCACAAAATCGCCCACTTGAATCGGACGCTCGAACATTAAGACAATGCCGCTACCGAGATTTTTGGCAATATCTTGAAAGCCAAACCCAATGCCGACACCGAGAGCGCTGGCGAGGATCGTCAGAGAACTGAGATCGAGTCCCCACACTTGCAAGACCACCACCGTTCCGATCGAGATCGCGGTATATTTAACGATCGCCGTCACCACTTCGCGCGTGTTGCGATTGAGTCCGGTCATCGGTAGGATGCGCGATCGCAATTGATTGGCTAAACTGTTCGCAAAGACTACCAATCCCACCAAGAAGGCGACGAGAATGAGTAAATTCGTAATCGAGTATGATCGATTTCCCGCCGTAAACAGCGGAGCTGTTAGGCTTTTGAACAGTATTTCGAGAAATTGGTAGCTCCACTGCCGAGTCCACGGAAACAAATTGGTGATGTATAGTGCTGTGGCAACGAAAGCAAGTCCGCGAGCGCCAGCCAAGGTGAGATGCCAGATTTTGCTTAGGTGGGGCGAATTCCCGTCGCTGGAACTCAGCGGAAAACTACGCCGCCACCACCATCCCAGTCCCCAAGACAGCGCCAGGACGCCTACCACTGCCAAAATCGCCTTAATCAGGGTTTCGCGCAGAAATTGACCGCTTCGTTCCTGGTGCGCCCGTTCTAGGGCTTTCTTGATAGTTTTTGCCCACAGAGATGCCTGTTTTTTCGGGGAGTATCCTTCCGCTAGCGCATCTTGTTCGGTGACGGTGAGCAAGTAGCGATCGTTAATCAGAATCGTGGGTAGGTCGTTGCGCTCTTCGATGCGAACGTCCACCGCTCCTGGATCTTCGGCAAATCGCACCAGTTCGGACTCGATCCAATCCGCTCGTTCTTCGGCGGGAAATTGCTCGGAGTCGCTGACGGCAAACAGGCGTTCTCCGTCGAGGATGATGGGTTCTTTGGGGGTTTGGGGGGAATTAACTTGAGCGCTGGCAGGACACAGTAGCACCCCTAAGAGTAGGATAAGGGCAATTGCGATCGCGCTCCGCCAACGAGGGCGAGTTGAGTGCCGACGATGGGTGACAAGGCGAGAAGATGCACTCAAGAGATGTCGGGGGCGATCTGATTTTCCCATTGTTGCCGGATAGGACTCGACTATTAGCTTATCATTGGGATTTGTGGCGTGATCGATTCGCCATTATTCCCCACCCATAAAATCGGGTACTCGCCGAAAATTTTTAAGACTTCGGTATGGGTTTTTAACTCCTCCAATGCCGCTTCCCAGTTCGATTGATCGCCGCCTGCCTCGAAATCGATGAAAAAGAGATATTCTCCTAGTAAGCGTTTGGTGGGTCGAGATTCGATGCGACTTAAGTTAATTCCCCGTCTGGCTAAGACTTGCAGGGGATCGACTAGCGCTCCCGGTGCGTTTTGCGGCAAACTGAAGGCGAGGGAGACGTAGCGTTCGCCTTCAGCCGCCTCGCACTCTAAATCTAAAGCTTGGGAACTCATCACCCAAAATCGGGTGCAATTTTCCGGGCGATCGTTGATGGGATGGGCTAGGATGGGTAAATCGTAGAGGTGAGCCGCCCGAACGGAGGCGATCGCCGCGCTGGTGGGTTCGTCGTCCAAGTGTTGTAGGGCTTCGGTGGTGGAGTTGGTGGCGATGAGGGTGGCGTCGGGCAGATTGGCTTCCAGCCACATCTGACATTGCGATAAGGCTTGCGCGTGGGAATAGACGGTTTTCAGGACGGTTGGCGACTGGCTGCGAGACATCAAGGCATGGGCGATGGGTAAGACCATTGCTTGTTGGATTTTCAAGCCGTCCAGTTGCCACAGGGTATCCAGAGAGATGGGAACGCTGCCGCCGATGGAATTTTCGATCGGGATGACGGCGAGGTCGCAGTTGCCCTCGGCAAGGGCTTTAAGCGTGCGTTCGATACTGGAGTGAGGCTGTAACTGACAGGATTTGCCCGTATTTTGGGTCAACCACTCCCCGTAGGCTAAGGCGGCTGCTTCGGTATAGGTCCCTGCCGGTCCTAAGTGGGCGAGAGTTGCGATCGATTTCTTTAGCATTCTTTACAGTTTTGGCGATCTTTCTTCAAAGACTGTTGTACTATAGACGAAATTGTCAGAAAGTTTTGAAACTCAGCCATCATCGGCTTTTAGCTTTGGGGAAGTTCGGCTTTTCTCCTTGGGTTCCTTGCACTTCTTTGTAAAGAATCATAAAATTTGTTTGACAAGATTAGAAATTTATTGACATTAATCGTTGTCTCATGTATGCACGCTTTGTCGCTTCTCTCCCGGCTGAAATTCCGGTTCCGGAGCAGCCCGTTCCCATCCAACACTACCTGCGCCAACCCCAGCGCTTAGTCAACGCCCTGGTCGATCCGTCCCGTTTGGAACGGCTGGGGGAAGATCGCTTCCGCATCCACGTCCGCCCGTTGCACTTCATGATGCTGAAGATTCAACCCAGTGTCGAACTGAAGATTTGGGCGGAACCGGATGGCATCGTTCATTTGCGATCGTCAGATTGTCAGTTGCGGGGTTTGGAGTCGATCGAGCATCGCTTTTACCTGAAATTAGTGGGGACTTTGGTTCCGTGTGCAGAGGGGCGATCGACCAAGCTGCGAGGCAATGCTAATTTAGAAGTGAACGTGGAACTGCCCCCCGCCTTTTTACTGACGCCTCAACCCTTGTTAGAAGCGGCAGGGAATGCCTTACTCATGGGCGTCTTACGGACGATCGAAGATCGGCTGATGCGACAGTTGATCGCCGATTACCAAAAGTGGGCAAGCGATGTGACGGGAAAGACTGCTAGCGTTGGCACTCCGGGTCATCCGATGTTGCTCGAAGATAAAGGTTGTATTTAAGGCAGAAGGGGAATGGGTAATGGTGCGCTTCGTGTCTCAAAACACCCTACCAACTAGCCACGAGCCACTAGCCAGTTCCAAACCCCAAACCCCCAACTCCTAACAACGTTATTGAGAACGCTCGATATCTAACGCCTGAAATTTCCGGAATCGAGAGTTGGTCATCGGTCATCTGTCATTGTTACAACAGAAAATGACAGATAAACAGTGACTAATGGCAACTCGTTCGCAGATCCCTCGGTTTCGCTCCCAACTCAGTTCGTCTTTCAAAAGACTCTGGCTTTACATGGGGTTGGGATGTATCGCCCTGTGGTTGGCGATCGCCGCCCATCCGGCAGTGGGGCAGGACTCTCCCATCGCCAGTCCGACCGATCGCGTCGAAGAAGGGCGCGTGCGGTACGAAAACGGGCAATTATCCGAGTCGGTGCGCCTGTGGGAACTGGCAGCCCAAGAGTACCAGCAAAACGGCGATCGCCTCAATTACGCCCTGATGCAAACTTATCTCTCACTGGCGTATCAAGATTTGGGGGATTGGGAAAACGCGAAGGCAGCCATCGATCGCAGTTGGGACGCCTTGGTAGGGCAAATTCAAGATCGACCCGACGTATCGGGGGTTTTTGCCCGCACCTTCAACGCTCGCGGCAACTTGGAACTGCTGACCGGACAAACGGAAGCGGCACTGGCAACGTGGAGAGAGGCGGAAGCCGCATACCGGACGGCGGGAGATGAAGCGGGGGTTTTGGGCAGCCAACTCAACCAAGCGCAAGCCTTGCAAACCCTGGGACTGCACCGGAAATCCCTGGAGTTGCTCGAATCGATCGCCCAAACCCTGGAAACTGCGCCGGATACTCTCTTAAAAGCGCAGTCGTTGCGGAGTTTGGGCGTTCTTCTCCAGATGCTGGGCGAATTCGATCGCGCTACAGACATCTTGGAACGGAGTTTGGCGATTGCCCAACAGCTTGAAGATAGCGCCAACATTCGCGCTGCCCTAGTTGCCTTGGGGAATACCGCTCGCAACCAACAGGATTTCCCCGCCGCCTTTGACTACTACCAACAAGCTAGCGAACTGCCCGCCCATCCGGTCGATCGCGTCGAACTGCAACTCAACCAACTGAGCCTCACCCTCGATCGCCGACAAGTCAACGCCGCCATCGCCTTAGTCTCCCCAATCCGCGATGGGTTAGCTCAGTTAGCGCCCAGTCGTCCTAGCATCTACGCTCGGGTGAATTTTGCCGAAAATTTGCGAAAATTGAGTCCGCTCCTGAAGGGTCGCGATCCGGTCTTGGGCGATCGAGAGATTGCTGAAATGCTGGCAGGAGCGATCGCCGACGCCCGCCAGTTGACAGATGTGCGTGCCGAATCCTACGCGATGGGTCAATTGGCGCGGGTGTACGAAGGACAACAACGCCCCGAAGACGCCCAAACCCTCACCCAGAAAGCTTTTCTCCTGGCACAGCGAGCCAATTCTCCCGAACTCACCTATCGCTGGCAGTGGCAAATCGGGCGGCTGTGGAAAGAGGCAGGACAGCGAGATCGGGCGATCGAAGCTTACGAGGGGGCGATCGCCATTCTGCGATCGTTAAAAGCCGAATTAAACCAGGTCAATAACGACTTCCAGCTTTCGTTTAACAATAGCGTCGAACCCATGTACCGTCAGTTCGTGGAAGTGCTGTCCCAAGCCGATGCTACCCCCGAACAGATCCAACGCGCGCGCGAAACCCTGGAAACTTTACAAGTTGCAGAATTAGATAATTTCTTCCGAGACGAAAATTTAACGGGTCGATCGACCAACATCGACGCCATCGATCCGCACGCGGCAGTCTTTTATCCCATCGTCCTCGAAGATCGCATCGAAGTGGTGCTGTCGCTTCCCGATCGTCCCACTCGTCGCTATGCCACGTTCCTACCTCAAACCGAGATCGAAGCCACCTTAGCCAACCTCTACCAATCCTTCCATTTAGCTTACTCTTCCCAAAAACGCTTGGCACTGTCCCAAACCGTTTACGACTGGTTGATTCGACCGGCAGAAGCAGATTTGGCAGCCGCAGATATTCAAACCCTGGTGTTCGTTCCCGACAGTTTTTTGCGCAATATTCCCCTGTCCGCACTGTACGACGGCGAGCAATATTTGGTGCAGAAGTACGCCATTGCCCTGTCTCCCAGTTTGCAATTGCTGGAACCGCGAGCGCTCGAACCGAAGAAATTGCGGGCGATGGCAGGCGGACTGACGGAAGCTCGCCAGGGGTTCGAGTCCTTACCCGCCGTTGCCGAAGAAGTGCGGCAAGTGCAAGCAGAAATGCCCGCTGAGGTTTTGCTCGATGGCGATTTTACCCGCAATACCCTGCGCGATCGCTTGAGTGCTGCCCCCTTCAATACCGTTCACCTCGCCACCCACGCTCGGTTTAGTTCCATTGCTAACGAGACGTTCTTGTTAACCTGGGACGGTCGGGTTAACGTCAAGGAATTGGGAGAGTGGTTGACCCGCCGCCAGCAGCAGAACCCCACACCGTTGGAATTACTAGTGCTGAGTGCCTGTCAAACCGCAGAAGGCGATCGAGAAGCCAGTCTCGGTTTGGCGGGCATCGCCGTGCGATCGGGCGCTCGCAGCACGCTTGCTACCCTCTGGTCGGTGCGCGATCTCTCCACCTCCGAACTGATGAGCGAATTCTACCACCAATTAAATCGCGACGACGGCATCAGTCGCGCCGAAGCCTTGCGGCAAGCTCAATTGGCACTGCTTGATCGAACTGAATACGACCATCCTTTTTTTTGGGCACCGTTTGTTTTGGTGGGGAATTGGCTTTAGTCATTTATCGAAAATCATGACAGGTTGCTTCTAGTTTGAAGTTCGATCGGTGGGGGAGACATAACGCGCATCGGTTCTTCCGTTCGGGGATGGCGGAACGATAAAGTGTAAGCGTGAAGATGATAGCCGCAATCGCCGGGAACGGGGAGGGAATCGCCATCGCCGGGAAGTTTGGGAATGCCGCCGATTTCGTAAAGTGGGTCGCCGACGAGTGGAAATCCGGCGGCGGCGAGATGGATGCGGATTTGGTGGGGTCGTCCGGTGAGGATGGTGACTTCAACCAACATGGAATTGCCTCGGCGTTGGAGAACTCGACAGTCGCTGCGAGAAAATCGTCCGTTGGGAGTTGCACCGTAGATATATCCGATAACCGGATGGGGAATTTTGCCGATCGCCCGATCGACGGTAAACTCATCTTTATCCGAAACTCCACTGGCTAATGCACGATAGACTTTACCGATTTGCCGATCGAACATTTGTTGGGTTAAGTGAGTTTTAGCTAAGGGCGATCGGGCTAACAAGACCAATCCCGAGGTTCCCCGTCCCAAGCGGTGAATGGGAACGGGAGTATCCTGGGGATAGTGGCGTTTGAGTTGGTGAAGCAAAGTATGTTCGAGATAGCCACCCCCCGGCAGGACGGGAAGTCCCGAAGGTTTTTCTACCACTAATAAATCGCTATCCTCGTACAGTACCTCGAAGTCCAGCGGTGCTTCCGGTTCGACCCAGGGCGATCGATGGTAGGTTAATTCTTGTCCTTTTTTCAGTCGTGCCTCGGGATGGGTGGGAATGCCATCGAGTAAAATTTGTCCGGCAACAATGCGATCGCGCCATTGGGTTTCGCTGGAATGGAGGTATCGTTGGGTATAGTAATCCAGCACTGTTAAACCGACATCAGCGCGATCGATCTTTTCTCGATAAGTCCAACCTGAGTTCAAGGATTTAGTTCCTGGGGTGATCGGGATTGGTCAGCGGTTCTGAAATCACTATTCCAAACGAATGTTGGAAATTCCCTTCGATAAATTTCCTGGAATCTCTTCTAACTTATTTAAAGTTTTAATGTCGTTTTCAGCTTCTTTAATTAATTTTTGAAACTCTTCAATATCTTCTGAAGACAGGGAGTGACCTTCGGAGGCTGCGTAATAAAAATATTGCAATTGGTTGAGAAGATTGTTGACCGTGTGATTGACGTTATACATGGTCGATCGAAAAACTAAAATCTGCTTTTTTTGCACGGACAGTTGGTGTCTCGAGATAAAATAATCGGTCAGAATTCCCGGAATTAAAATAACAAGGACTAGAAAAGCTTCGTCTAATTCCCAGTCTTCGTAACGCTCGAACAAATCGTGCAGAGACTCAAAGTAGTCGAAATCTAACAGATGAGTTAGAGACTTCAGCACTATTCCCACAACGAGGGCGATCGCCGTAAACTGAAATCGTTTAAAGTGGAATCGGTTGGGCGATCGTCTCATGACTCAAACTGCGTAGATATACTTAGCACTGTTAACAGTCAGCGTTTAGCAAGTCGCGAATGGGAATGAATCTTTCTCTCCGATCGATCGTCGGGGCTTTAAAAGTTCGATATTTGGGTGGATCATAACCTCAACGCCCAGTTTCTAGACGTCGCATCGATTGGGTGGTGCGGCTCGGTCTGACTTGGTAATATGTGTTTAGTCGTTTGCCCCAAGAATCCCAGGTCTGTGCAGTTCGCTCCGTTTGGCGTTTCCGGCTCGCGGAAACCGGATAGAAGTCCCGAACGGCGAGGACAGTTGCGATTCCATTGTAATCGACAACTTAAGTCAATTGTTTGAGATTGCGGTTTTCGATCGATTTTACCATCGAAATTTACAGGACAATTTGTCACGAAAGTGGTGGAGTTAGCGATCGCGCTGTTGGCGGAGGCGTTGGAGTTGGATGGTAAAATAGGCTTCTCGATCGCCCAATTGCTGCGCGATCGCTAAAGCATTTTCGTAAGCTTGCACAGCTTGAGAATAGGCTCCCGTAGTTTGATAAATTTTACCGATGCGATCGTAAGTCATCATCACACCGTAGCGATCACGAGCGATTTGATGCACGTCTAATTGCGTATTGTAAACTTCTAAAGCATCGTTAAGGCGATCGCGAGATTCGTAGAGTTCGCCTAATGCGGAAAGTGCATTGCTCGATCGATAAAACTGTTGGATCGACCAAGCAAAAACATAAGTTTCCCGATAGGTTTGTTCGGCGAGGCGATCGTTCTGCTCTGCCAGTGCCACAGAAGAAGCGGCGGCTTCCGGTTGCTCTTCGTCTTGCTGTTTTTGAGCGAGAACTCGATACAGGGAACCGAGATTGGCATAGTCGGCAGCTAAAGCTAAGCGCAAATCCACCAATTGCAATTGCGTCGCCGGAAGTGGCTCTTGGCGTTCGGTGAGTTGCCACAAACGCTGGCGAACTTGGGTCGAGCGCTCCACCAATTGAATTTTATCGGCGAGGGAAATTTGCAGTTGCCGAATTTGGTCGTAAACGTAGGCGAGTTGTTCTAAATACTGGGTTTCCGCTACCGCATCTTTTCGCCGTTTCGCCAACTCTAAAAGCTGTTCGTAAGCTGCTGCCGCCGCCGGATAATTTAAAGCATTGATACCCATCTCACCCATTTCGATCAGAACGGCTTCCTCTTGGGTGCGATCCTTCTGGAAGCGAGCTTCCTCTAAAACCCGCGCGTAAATCGTCAAGGCGCGTTCCGGAATGCCAACGCTATTGTAAGCCCGTCCCAATGCTAATAAGAGCGGTAAATCCACCGCTTCCGGTGCTTCTCCATCCTCCGGCGGCGGGAAGTTCTCCGCTTCAATTTCCCGCAATCGCCCCGTAATAATCTGCACCTGAACGAAGTTACTATCGTCCCACGCCGTTTGTCCCACTCGTCCCAACGCTTCCACTTCTGCCAAGGGACCCAAGTACCGCCGCAAGCGCAATTCCCGGTTCCACAACTCGTAAGCAACAATGACATTTCCCGCATTAAATTCTCGAGTGGCTTCGGCATCGAGGGCATCGAGAGCAGTCGCTAGCGTGGCTTTTTCCGCCGGAGTGAGGGGTTTTTTAGGGTCGGGAACCAGGGGGTCGGGTTCGTCGATTTCCAGAGGGTTCGGCGGAAACGCATCTTCTTCGTCGTCATTTTTGGCGAAAATCGCAGCGGGAACTTCCCCCGAAGCAGCCAAGACGGCAGGACTCAGAGTCAGAAAAACGAGCAGAAACGGCAGGAAGGTTTTCATCGGCTGGTACAGTGAGTAAGGAGAAATTCGGAAATCGTTGATTTCAGTATCGAGTAAAATGTTTCGCAACCGCTTTGGTATCTGTCGCAGGTGGCTGTGGGCGCTGGTTTGTGCTAGCGCGATCGCCCTTTCCGCTTGTAGCTTGCCCCAAGTCCAAGCCGAAGATCGGGTCTTTTTGGATCTGTCCTTGGAATTTCTCGATGCCTATACCCTCGACCAGCAGGTATTCGAGGATACCCCCATCGGCGGGTTGTCGGGATTGACGTACGATCGGCAGCGTGATCGATTTTACGCCATTTCCGACGATCGCTCGAAACTTGCCCCCGCCCGATTCTACACGCTCAACGTTAAGCTGAACCGGCAAAACGGCAATAGCATTGATTCCATTGAGGTCGAAGGCGTCACCTTCCTCAAAAATGACGACGGTCAAACCTACAAGCAAGGTCATATCGATCCCGAAGACATCGCATTGTCGCCCAACCAAACTGTCTTCGTCGTCAGCGAAGGTAACCCGAAGTATCAAGAGGATGGGATCGATCCCTTTGTCCGAGAATACGACCTGGCAACCGGAGAGTCGATCCAACCCTTTCCCCTTCCGCCTTACTACATTCCCGACGCACCCGAAGCCGAGCAAACCCTAGGGGTGCAAACCAACTTGGGATTTGAAGCCCTGACGCTGAATAACGGCGGCAGTATCCCCAATGGCGAACCGTTTCGGGTGTTTGTTGCTACCGAGTCGGCATTGGTGCAAGATGCAGGCATATTCCCCCCTCCGGATGAAAATACCCCACCAGAAGGGGAAATCACGCGACTGCTGCACTACCTCGTTACCGACAATCGCCCCTCACTCCTCGCCGAACACCTCTACCGCTTGGATGTTGCCCCGTTGATGACGCCGAGTAATGGCTTGACGGATCTCGTCTCGATCGATCCGGGGGGGCATTTTCTCAGTTTAGAACGAACTTACGGTTTGGGCGGCTTCGGCGCGAAGATTTTCCAGCTGGCTTTCGGCGATGCCACGGATATTTCCGGTCGCGAAACCCTCCAAGGCAATATCTCCAACGTCATTCCGATTCGCAAGCGGTTGATGCTAGATTTAAAAGATCTCGATATCCCATTAGATAATTTTGAAGGAATGACTTTGGGTCCGCTGCTTGCAGACGGTTCTCAAAGTTTACTGCTCGTCAGCGACGATAATTTTCAAGAAGAACAAACCACCCAATTTTTACTATTTCGGATTTTTGTTAATGGTTAGTTGTTAGTTGTTTTTTTAGCAATGATCCATAACGAATAACCAATGACTAACGATCACCCCCAAACCCCAAAACTATGACCCATTCAACTGATATTGTGACGATGGCTCGCTGGATGGCGGCGGATTTTAGCAACCAGCAACAAGCTTTTGAAAATCCCCCGATGTTTGCCCACATTCGGGTCTGTATGCGCCCTTTACCGTTCGATTTACTATCGGGAATTAGCGTATATTTGGAGCAAGCTTACGATTATGCGATTAACCAACCCTATCGGACGCGAGTTTTGAAATTTGTCACTGAGGGCGATCGCATCGTAGTCGAAAATTACGCGATCGCCAATAAAGAAGAACTGTACGGCGCATCTCGCGATCTCAAACGGTTAGAAACACTCACCGCCGATCGTTTGGAATTTCTCCCCTGTTGTAATTTTTTCGTCGAGTGGACGGGCAACAGTTTCAAAGCGACGATCGAACCGGGCAAAAAGTGTATGGTAGAACGCAACGGCAGACCCACCTATCTCGATAGTACCTTTGAAGTCAGCGAATCGGGTTTGAGAAGTCTCGATCGCGGTTACGATCCCGAAACCGACGAACACGTTTGGGGGGCGATCGCCGGACCGTTTGAATTTGTCCGCTGGGCGAATTTTGCTGATGAAGTATCGTATTAGTTATTGGTTATTGGTTATTCGTTTTAGCTAGTAGATTGAAACCCATTACCGATTCCCCATTCCCTTAAAATGATTCCTGGTGAAATTTTTCCGGCTGACGGGACGATCGAACTCAATGCCGATCGTCCGACTTTACGATTGATGGTAGCCAATACGGGCGATCGACCCATTCAAATAGGTTCCCATTTCCATTTTTACGAAACCAACGAAAGTCTGATGTTCGATCGCGAAGCCACGAAAGGAATGCGGCTGGATATCCCCGCCGGAACTGCCGTTCGCTTTGAACCGGGTGACGAGCGAGAAGTGACCCTTGTGCCATTTGTCGGCAGTCGCCAAGTCTACGGATTCAATGGCAAAGTGAACGGATCGCTGTAAGGTCATCGGTCATTGGCAAACATCTTCTCCGGTTTCCCCACTTTTCCCACGCTTTTTGCCTTTTGTAACTGTTCTGGGAAAGAAAATCCCTGGGAGTGTCGATCGCGATTGGCACTTCCAGGGATTTGAATGTGGGTAAGTTTAGATTCGTAGCATTTGGGGAGCTAAGGAACTCGCCAAAAACGCGCCGAATGTCGATCGCGATTTACTTAACAGAGACCTTCGCGCCAGCTTCTTCAAGCTGCTTCTTAGCATCTTCAGCCGCTTCTTTCGCAACGGCTTCTTTGATGGCTTTGGGAGCGCTTTCCACCATTTCTTTGGCTTCTTTGAGACCCAATCCCGTCAAAGTGCGGACGACTTTGAGAACGGCAATCTTCTTGTCGGCGGGAACTTCTTCGAGAACCACGTCGAATTCGGTCTTCTCTTCTTCAGGTTCGGCGGCGGCGGCTCCCGGCATGGCTGCCATCATCATGGGCGCAGCAGCAGCGGCAGTCACATCGAAGGTTTCTTCGATGCCTTTTTTCAGTTCGACCAATTCTAGGGCGGTCAAACCTTTCATTTTTTCGATAATTTCAGATACGGCAGACATTGAATTTTCTCCTTACAATCGTGATTATGGGCTCGAAATCGAGCGATCGGGTTTGGCGTCGCGAAGACTCCAAAACTAAGCCGCCTCTTTATCGGCAACGGCAGCAACGGCACGGGCGACTCCCGAAGGAATCTCGTTAACCGCCACGGCAACGTTGGCGATAATGCTGCTGACGGAACCGGCAATCTGGGCGATGAGCTGCTCTTTAGACGGCAGGTCGGCAATGACTTTGATGTCGGCATCGCCGAGCAGTTTGCCTTCCATGACGCCGCCCAGAATTTCGCTTTTCTTGCTGGCTTTCTGGAACTCTTGGAATGCTTTAACCGCTCCCCCCACGTCTTCCTTCACCATGATGAAGGCGGTGGAGTCTTTCAATAAAGGCGATAAGGCGCTCCAATTGTCGTCGCCTTCGATCGCCTTGCCCATGAACGTGTTTTTGGTCACTTTGCAAACCGCGCCTTTGTCGCGCAATTTGCGGCGCAAGTTCGTCATCTCTGCCACGGTCAAACCGCGATAGTTAATGACCAGCGCCATCGAAGACTCGCTCAACGTACTTTTGAGATCGGCAACGATCTCTTTTTTGTTTTCTAGCGTTCTACCCATTGGTTTTCACCTCCGAAAAGCTATTCGCGATTCGCAATAGCATTCTGTCTCCCCCCCACTCCCAAGATCCCATCGGATCTGGCGTTGCCTCCCCCCACCTCCCTCACAAAAAAACCCCGGTTCGACGACCGAGGTTGTGACAGCTTCCCCTATCCGCAGGGCGGAATGTTTGGGAAAGGACTGCATCCACCTCGGCAGGAAATTAAGCGTTTTGCCATAGGGCAAGTTGCACCTGCTGTCCTCGGTTGGTTATGAGCGAATCGCGATCGGCGATTCGCTATTTATATGGGAATTTTCGTGCGTTTTCTCTCCCATCGAACGAAATTGACGGCTACCCGACGATCGGTTTAAGCGGCGTCAGCCACCTTCATATCGCGCAAGGCAGAGATATCCACTTCGATGGACGGTCCCATCGAAGAACAGACAAAAATACTGCGCCAGTAACGACCTTTCGCCCCGGACGGACGGTTACGATCGATGCACTCTTGCAGGGCTTTGAGGTTGGCCAGTAAATCTTCGACCGGAAAGCTGGCTTTCCCGAACATCACGTGGACGATCCCCGTGCGATCGGCGCGAAATTCCAGTTTACCCGCTTTGAATTCGCCGATCGCCTGTTCGAGATCGTAAGTGACCGTACCGCCTTTGGGCGAGGGCATCAACCCTTTAGGACCGAGCATCCGACCCAGTTTCGCCACCTGCGGCATCATATCCGGCGTGGCGATCAGCAGGTCGAAATCCAACCGACCTTTCTGAATTTCGTCGATCAATTCTTCAGAACCGACCACTTCCGCTCCGGCGCTACTGGCTTCGGAAACTTTTTCCCCGCGAGCGATAACCGCAACTCGCACGGTTTGACCGGTGCCTTTGGGTAGGGCAACGGTGGTTCGCAATTGTTGGTCGGTGTACTTGGGATCGATCCCCAAGCGGATGTGGGCTTCAGCGGCTTCAGGAAACTTCGCCGTTGCCGTTTCTTTGAGTAGCGCTAAGGCTTCTTGAGGGTCGTAAGGGCGATCTTCAACTTTTTTCTGGAGTTCTTGAAGTCGCCGCGAAATTTTCTTGGGCATTCTTTCTCTCTGGGGTCGCTAGCGAAGTTTTAACCTCTCCCCCATTCATGAATTTTCGTGACAATTTTAGTTCGGGTTGGCGATCTCGGGGGATCTCGCCCTCTTCAATCATTAGTCGGAAACTTTGACACCCATATTCCGGGCAGTTCCTTCGACGATCCGCATCGCCGCCTCCACGTCGTTCGCGTTGAGGTCGGGCAATTTGGTCTGGGCGATTTCTCGCAATTGCGCCCGCGTAATCTTACCCACGATTTTTTTGTTGGGTTCCCCGGATCCTTTGTCGATGCCAGCCGCTTTTTGGATCAAAACAGAGGCAGGCGGGGTTTTGAGGACGAAGGTAAAGCTTCGATCTTCGTAGACCGAAATCTCTACAGGTACGATCGTTCCAGCTTGATCGGCAGTTCTGGCGTTATATTCTTTGCAGAACATCATGATGTTTACGCCGTGTTGACCGAGCGCCGGACCGATGGGAGGAGCGGGGTTGGCTTTTCCTGCCGGAATAGCCAACTTAATCAGCGCAACGACTTTCTTTGCCATTTATCCCATTAACTTTGTTTTTCTACTTGATTGAATTCCAGTTCCACTGGCGTATCGCGTCCGAAAATCGACAGCAGAGCCTTCAGTTTACTGCGTTCGGGACTGACTTCGATCACTTCGCCCTCAAAGTCCTTGAACGGACCTGAGAGAACGAGGATCTTGTCGCCGGCTGCCATGTCGATTTTGACAATGGGTTCCTGTTCGCTGGCTTGCTTGAAGATGCGCTCGACTTCCGGCGGACTGAGTGGCATGGGTCGGACGTGACCGCGTCCCCGTCCGTAGCGACGCTTTTGCTCTGCCCCGACAAAGTTAATCACATTGGGGGTGTTTTTGACAACCTGCCAAACTTCGTCATCCATGATCATTTGGATCAGGACGTAGCCGGGGAAGACTTTTTCTTCGGAGTGCTGGCGGCTGCCATCCTTGCGGATTTTCACCATCGGGGTTTGGGGGATTTCGATTTGGAAAATGCGATCGGCAACGTCGAGCGTGTGTTTGCGCTGTTCCAAATTGGCTTTCACCCGTTTTTCACACCCCGAGGCAACCTGCACGGCATACCACCGACCTTCAGTCGGCGTCGAAGGCGTTTCTTCTGCGTCTCCTAGTTCGTCTAAATAAGCCATTGGGAGCGATTGATTTCGACGACAGTTACCCAAAAATTTGGGTGGATGCCCAATTAAAGAGCTTATCGATGATGTAGATCGTAAATGCTAAGAAGCTGACCATTAACAGCACGGCAGCCGACTCGCTAATGACTTGCTGCCGAGAGGGCCAGACGACTTTTGCGAGTTCTTCTTTGGTTCCTTGAAAGAACTGTTGGATGCCGAAACCACTCTTGGAGTCTTGGAGTTCGGCTTCGTTTTTCTTTGCCACGACGATCGACCTCTTTGGGATAGGCAATCGCGATTGCTTGCGTTTCTCGAGTTCGGGGCTATTTTCCGTGCGAACCTACTCGGTTCGTCGGGCAGAACCTTTGAACTCGAGCGTACCTTAACAGAAAATAGCACCCGAAAGCTCGTATCTGTTTGGGCGATCGGACTGCTTTCGGGTTTATTGAGCTTTGCTTGCAGAGGTTCAGCGCGCCCTGGAGGACTCGAACCCCCGACATCAGGTTTTGGAGACCTGCGTTCTACCAACTGAACTAAGAGCGCACAGAGCGAGCCTGCGTCAGCGTCGAACCTCTTGGTATGAGTTTACCATACTGTGGAGTGCATCGGCGCGATAATTTTGATCGACTTTAGAGGGGGCGATCAAAACGCTGTTTGAGACGGGTGGCTTTGCCGACGCGATCTCGCAGGTAGTACAGTTTGGCGCGGCGAGCTTTTCCGCGTCTGATCGCTTGAATGTAAGCCAGACGGGGAGAATGCACTAAGAAAACCCGTTCGACGCCGACGCCTTGAAAAATGCGCCGGACGGTGATGGTTTCGCCGATACCACCGTTCCGCATGGCAATTACCGTGCCTTCATACGGCTGAATCCGTTCTTTACCGCCTTCTTGGATAATCACGCCGACTTTCACGGTGTCGCCGACGTAAATTTTGGGGATGTCGGATTTCAAATATTCCGCTTCGATCGAGCGGATGATAGCTTGAGCGTTCATGTGGGGTTCCCAATCACTTGCAGCCCCCAATGATAGATCGAAAGGGGTTCTGGCGTCTACGGGTCGCGGGAAATTGATCGGGAATCGGAGCGATCGGTCGTGTTAATTTTTTATGATGAATTGGCGGGAAAGTTTGAGCTTCTATTAAGCGCTTTTAAAGAAAAGCCTGAGAAGATTCGCTGAAGTTAAAGACTTGGTGTAGACCGATCGATTTTCCGGATTTTTAGACCACAATGGGGGATGTGCGGAAACATCGCGCTTGCCAGTCGTGGAAAATCGTTGTCCGACGATCGATCCCCCAGCCGACTTGCCCGACGCCATCGCCGCACGACCGAGAAAGTCAACTTGCCTAAGGACAAACGTTATGGGTCAAGCTCACGAAGTTTCACCAACGCCGATCGCTTCTGCCGCTTCTTTCCACCATGGAGTTGCTGCCACCGAACTCCGTCCGTGGGGGTCGTTTACCATTCTTGAAGAAGGACCCCGATACAAAATCAAGCGGATTGAAGTCAAACCGGGACACCGTCTCAGCTTGCAAATGCACCACCACCGCAGCGAGCATTGGATCGTGGTTTCCGGGACGGCAAAGGTCGTCTGCGGCGAGAAAGAGCAAATGGTCTACAGCAATCAATCCACCTACGTTCCTCAAGGAACGGCACATCGACTGGAAAATCCCGGCGTTATTCCCTTAGTACTGATCGAAGTCCAAAATGGAGAGTATTTGGGCGAAGATGATATCGTCCGCTACCAAGACGATTACGCTCGCCACGAGTAAGCGTCCTGAAAACTTGGTATGGAGTTCGGAAGGAGGGTTCGACGGAATCCTCCTTTGCTGTTGTCTGGCAGAAAATTCAGACGTTAATCGCCGTCAGCATTCAGCTCAAACTCGGCTCCTCTCCTTGGGGTGACCCGCCGTACCTTGTCAAGTCTGAATTCCAACGAGATCGATGGCTACGGTATCGGCAGTGCCTTCGTATCGCCGTGTTCGACGACGAACACATTGGCATAAAGGTTAGCGATAATTTGTTTGCCTTGTTGGGTCAGGGATAGATACTGTAAGGCATCTTTGATACAGGGGTAGAGATCGCTCCAGTAGGCTTTAGAATAGCTTTGGCGCAAATCTCCCGCGTGGCGATAGCCCAAGCGTTGATGATGCCCGGTTTCTTTGAGTTCGTAGTACAGAGCACCCATTTTTTTGAGGTAGCGAGGATCGCTGAGTTGACCGATGATATCCGCCGCTCTGACGAGTCCCGGCAAACCGAGGGTGTCTTCGTATCCCGGACGGTGGGAACTCGGAGCGCGAGTGTATTCGATATTTTGGGCGATGATTTCGGCGCAAATGAGCTTGTGACCGCTGAAACGCTCGTCTACGAAGAGTTTGCTGCGATCGACGTGATAGGGTTCGAGACTGGCATCGGTGGCACCCGGGGGTAGGGAAATCAGATCGCCTTTGCCAGAATCGAAGAGATTGGCTTCTATGCGATCTTGCCGACAGACCCCTTTGATGTAGCCGATATCGTTACAAGCCAGGGAAATGATAAATTGCAGCCAATCTTCGCAAGAAACCCCACCTTCGCGAATGTGCTTGCCGCGAATGATTTCTTGACCGACCAGCGTCACCAGAATGGTATTTTCGACGTTGTGATACAGGGCGTCGCTGTTGGAAATATTTTCCAGTGCCATACCGCCCGCCCAGGCAATGATGTCGGCATAATCCGGTTTGTAGCCTCCATAGGTGCGGTGGTAGCCTTCCCGCAATTTTTCCACAAAATGCTGAATCAAAATTTCAGTGACATTAAACATACCCAGTCGATCGTGTTGGATAAGGGATGCCCAGTTGTGGAAAGTTGGCAGAACCGACGATGAAGACAGAATTCTCTGGAGGGCGCGACCCACGGCAAGCGATCGCTCCCGATGCAACCCACACCCATTATGACTGGCACGAGTAGGACTGGCAATATGTTTGGGGAACGGGGAATAGAGAATGAAGAATTGGGTCGCAAGAGACTGTACGATGATTTGCTAGATTTCGAGGTTTCCCATCTCCCATGGCATTGACCCGTCGCAGTTTTCATCGAACCGTCCTGCAATTCGCCCTGGGTGCGATCGTTCCACCTCTAGCCCTCAAAAAATTGCGACCGCACCCCTCGCAAATTCTCGATATGATTTCGGTTACCGACCGCGTAACGGCAAATCTCCAGACGATTCAAGATCGGTTGACGCCCGAAACCGAACTGCTCTTACCGACGTATCTCGGCAACGCCCGCCGTCGGTTTTACGGTCGCGGCATTCCGCAAAAATTAGACCTCATCCGTCAATTTCCTTTGGGGAGCGGGTCAACTTATCTAGGGGGGAGATCGACGGTGTGGACGGGGGCGGGATGGACGGGACAGCCAACGCTCGCTAGGGATCGGGGGAGATTGTATTTAACGATCGGATCGTTTGATCGCCAATTAAAAAAAATCGATCTGGAAACGCAAGAAGTCGTTTGGAAGTATCAGTTTGACGATATTATCAAAGGTACGGCAACCCTCTATATCAATCCCAATGCTGAGGAAGAAAATCGCGTTGTCATTTTACAGGGAAGTCGGTTGAGTTACTTGCCGAAATCGACGAAAGTGGCTTCGAGTTTTCGGGCAATTTCTTATCGAACGGGTCAAGAGTTGTGGCGTTTGGGTTTTAAGCGAACGCCGAGTTACAGCCGAGATAACGATAGCAGTCCGCTGGATTTAGGCAAGGGATTGTTATTTAATGCGGGAGAAAATAGCGTGGGATATTTTCTCAATGGCTCGAGAACAGACGCGATGGGTCAACCGGAAGTTCTGGCAGAATTGGATTTGTATCAAGCGATCGACGCTCAGAAATATGGCGGAAATTTGGTGACGGAATCTTCTCCGTCGCGATTGGACGATCGCATTTTTATTGCCGGAGGTGGGGGTCGGGTTTGGGGGATCGATATCGCCACTCGACAGGTTGTTTGGCGGTTTCTAGCGGGAGGCGATCTCGATGGATCGATCGCCGTTTCTGACGATAAAAAACTCTTTTGTTCGTTAGAGCGCGAACGAGTTCCCGGTCAAGGGGGCGTGTTTAAACTCGATCCGAATAAGCCGGAAACGGAAGCGGTAGACTGGTTTTTCCCGACTTTAAATCGTAACTTTAGTACCTGGCAAGGGGGGGTCATCGGTTCGGTGGCGCTCAATGACGAGTATCGATCGTCCGAGATTCCAGCTTTATTTGCTACCAATGCGATCGACGGTAATTTATATATCGGCAGCCAACATCAAATTACCGGACAACAAGTGAAAGATCCGTTTTTACAAAGAACGTACGATACGCCGTTAATCGTCGTCAAACAGCCGATCGGTGCTTCTATTTCCACGCCAATTTTTACCGAGGGAAATCGCATGGTGGCAGCGGGATATAACGGCGTCTATCTTTTTCAACTGTATTTCGATCCCGTTCCTGCTAATACTCCGAATGCCGTTGCTAACGATCAAGGAGAATTTTATCGCGTGACGATCGAGCAAATTTCCCATTTTAAACCGGGAATTTCCTTTGAATCTACTCCCATTGTTTGGGATGGATTAGTGACAATTTGCGCTCGCGATGGGTGGATGTATACGTTAGGTTAACTCTAAATTTTAAATTCTATCCAAATATTACCCAACAATCAAAAATTGCTATATAATACTGTCGTTTATAGAGGAAATCGATCGATGCGACTATCCCAAATGCTCTTCGTGACGCTGCGAGAAGATCCGGCAGAGGCGGAGATTCCCAGTCACAAACTGTTGTTGCGTGCCGGGTATATCCGCCGCATCGGCAGTGGCGTGTATGCCTATCTGCCGTTGATGTGGCGGGTGTTGCAGAAAGTTTCGCAAATCGTGCGGGAGGAAATGAACGCGACGGGAGCGCAGGAGTGTTTGCTGCCGCAGTTGCAACCTGCGGATTTGTGGCGGGAGTCGGGTCGTTGGGATACGTATACTAAGGCAGAAGGGATTATGTTTTCCCTGATCGATCGTCAAAATCGAGAATTGGGACTCGGACCGACCCACGAAGAAATTATTACGACGATCGCCCGAGAAACGATTCGTTCCTATCGCCAACTCCCTCTACATTTATACCAAATTCAAAGCAAGTTTCGCGATGAAATTCGACCGAGATTTGGGTTGATGCGCGGACGAGAATTTATTATGAAAGATGGTTATTCTTTCCATACTTCGGAAGAAAGTTTGAAGGAAACCTACGCGGATATGGATCGGGCGTATCGCAATATGTTGCGGCGCTGCGGGCTGAAATTTCAAGCGGTGGAGGCGGATTCTGGGGCGATCGGCGGTTCGGGATCTCAGGAGTTTATGGTGCTTGCCGATGCCGGAGAAGATGAGGTTTTGTACACCGAAGATGGTGCGTATGCGGCGAATGTGGAAAAGGCTGTTTCCCTCCCCGTCGATGCCGAGGTTTCACCGTTTTCCAGTTACGAAAAACGGGAAACGCCAGGGACAGATACGATCGCCTCATTATGCGAGTTTTTGAAGTGTTCGCCAACGCAGGTGGTGAAAAATGTCCTGTATCAAGCAGTCTTCGATAGCGGGAAAACAGTTCTGGTTTTAGTTAGCATTCGCGGAGACCAAGATGTTAACGAGGTCAAGTTACAAAACGAACTGACGAAATTTGCCGATCGCTATGGGGCAAAAACCATTTTAACCCTCACCGTTCCCGACGAAGAGGCGCAGAAAAAATGGGCGGCAAAATCGCTGCCGTTGGGGTACATTGCGCCGGATTTGGCGGATGATTTCATTCAAAATAAAAAAGATGTTGCCCCGAAATTTTTACGGTTTGTCGATCGCACGGCAGTGGAGTTACAAAACTTCGTAACTGGGGCGAACGAAGCGGGATATCACGTTGTCGGTGCGAACTGGGGAAGCGAGTTCAAATTACCGGAAACCGTCGCCGATCTGCGTAAGGCAATGGCAGGCGATCGATCGATTCGCGATCCGAATCAAACCTTACAAACGGCGCGAGGAATTGAAGTCGGTCATATTTTCCAATTGGGAACGAAATATTCTGCGGCGTTGGGTGCAACGTATACCAACGAACAGGGGGAAGAAAAGCCGTTAATTATGGGATGCTACGGTGTAGGCGTGTCCCGACTGGCGCAAGCGGCGGTGGAGCAATCCTACGATAAGGATGGGATTATTTGGCCGGTGGCGATCGCTCCTTATCATGCTATTGTGATTATTCCCAATCTCAACGATACGGCACAAGTTTCCGCTGCCGAACAACTGTATTCGGAGTTAAATACGGCGGGGGTTGAAACTTTATTGGACGATCGCGACGAACGCGCCGGAGTTAAATTTAAAGATGCCGATTTAATCGGCATTCCCTATCGCATTGTCACTGGAAAATCACTCAAAGATGGGAAAGTGGAACTGGTAGAACGATCGACCCAACAACGGCAAGATGTGGCGATCGAAACGGTTGTTTCTCTGCTGAAAGAGAAAATCGCCGCCGGATTATCCTAAAAGTCCGAATGGGAATGGGGAGAGCCGGGAAAAAAGGGAAGAGAAACAACTAACCATCATGGTGCGTTTCGTCCCTCAACACACCCTACCTACTCACAAACCCCAAACCCCAAACCCCAAACTTCTTGACGTGTCGATCCCCGATCTTGGTAGCATCAAGTATGTAGACGCAACACGCCGCCCGATCGTCTGCGAGCGAGTCCGGCGTAGCTTGGGGAACGGAAAGTATGGATCTCGAATGTCTGCCCTACGGTGCGGGTCACGAAGATGAGGGGATCTGTGTGTGGTTGCGGATGGGACCTCACCGCATTTTGCTCGACTGCGGTCTGAGGGATATTTCGGTATTGTTGGGGGAACAGTCGCGGTTGCGGGTTGCGGATTTGGTGTTGTGCAGCAATGCCAACGCCGACAGAGCGAGGGGATTGCTGTACTTACATCGCGCCGCCCCCAGCTTACCTATTTTTGCCAGCGAAGTGACCGCGCAGTTGTTACCGCTCAATTGGCTTGACGAAACTGAAGTTCCTGCATTTTGCCAGGGATTGCCGTGGCGATCGCCCGTCGAGTTACAGGAAGATTTGTGGGTGGAATTGTTCCCCGCCGGACATTTGCCGGGGGGATCGCTGTTGCGGCTGACCTACTCGGGAGGCGATTATCCTTGTACAGTGGTGTATACTGGCGATTTCTTGCTGTCCAATTCGCGCCTGGTAGATGGCTTGCCCCTTGAAGAGTTGCGCGCGTTAGCTCCCGATGTTCTCATCGTCGAAGGCAGTTACGGAACCGCTCGCTATCCCCGGCGGCGTACCCAAGAAAACCAGCTTGCCGAACGCATCGAACGATCGATCGCCACCCGCGAATCGGTGTTACTTCCCGTCTCTCCCCTGGGACTGGCACAAGAACTGCTGATGCTGCTGCGTTCCCACCACCACTTTACCGGACGCGACCTGGATATTTGGGTAGACGATACCATTGCCGCTGGATGCGATGCCTATTTGCAACTGTTGCCGCACTTTCTCACCGCCGTCCAAAATTTCGCCCGCCACCAACCCCTGTTTTGGGACGATCGCATTCGTCCCCGGATGCGGCGGTTAACCCCCGAAGCGAGATCGTCTTTGGGCAAAACTCCGGCGATCGTTTTGATTTCTGCCGAATCCGAGGTTTCCCCCTATTGCCAGAGAGGGTCTTGGATGATTTTATTGCAACAGCAACCGGGTTATCCTTCTGCAGAAGACAACTTAGAGGTCGCCAGTTCTGCCTCCATCAAAATCGAAACCTATTTACTTAGCGAACACTGCGATGTTGCCGGAACCACCCAACTGATCCACAACTTGCGCCCCCAACACGTGGCGATCGTTCGCGGTTCCCCGGCGTACCTTGCCGACCTCTCCAACCTGGAAGAGTTGCGAAACCGCTATCAGTTGCACTGTCCGGCAAGTGGTACGTTAGTCGAACTGCCGCTGCGCGAAAAATTCGTCCCGTCGGAACTAACCGAAACCCAATATGAGGGGGAAATCTCCGAACACGAATGGGGCGTTGCTGCCATCCTACCCGCCGCCATTGCTGCCGATGCGCGATGGCAGCAGTTTGCCGATACCGGAGTGATCGAAACGCGCTGGCAAGGAGACGAGTTGGTGTTGCGGGGAATTTCCCAGCGAGAATTGTTGGAGAGAGGGCGCGATCGTCCGATTCCGGCAGAGGCTCCGTTTTGCGCCAACTGCACCCACTACCGCGCCGGACAATGCTGGAATCAAGCCTCGCCGCTATGGGGCTTCAAAGTCGCACCTGATGGCAGTTGTCCTGTTTTTGAGGGGAGGGATTAGGGGTTTGGGGTTTGTTATTGGTCACTGTTGTCTTCCCCTGCTCCCGATTCTGTAGGCGCAGCCGAAAACCGGGCGAATGCCATTCGCCCCTACCCAAATTTGTCCTAACTGCCTTGGCAATGGCTATACTCCTGATTCTGAACTCCTGCAACTCCTGCAACTCCTGAACTTCTTTTTATAAAAAAATATTACAGATTGTGACTTTTACTCAGAAACGTGAGATTTGTATTAAAGCAAGCCCCTAAAATCCAAAACTCAATAACTAAACGTTAGAATCTTACGGAGACGTTAACGTGGCAATACCTTTACTAGACTATAAGCCCTCGGCGCCCAATACGCGGGTGGCTGGATACGAGGTTCCCGGCGACGAGCAACCCAAAATTTACAATACGGAAAATTTGCCCTCCGGCACGGGCATGGACGAGGTGATCTGGGCGGCTTATCGCCAGATTTTCAGCGAACACCAAATCCTGAAGAGCAATCGCCAAGTGGCATTGGAATCGCAACTGCGCGACGGTCGGATCACCGTTCGCGAGTTTATTCGCGGGTTGGTGCTGTCGGACTCGTTCCGCCGCCGCAATTTCGATACCAATAATAATTATCGGTTTGCGGAAATGTGCGTGCAGCGCGTCTTAGGTCGCGATGTCTACAGCGAACGGGAAAAGATTGCTTGGTCGATCGTCATTGTGAATGAAGGCATTCGCGGTTTCATCGATGCGTTGCTGTCTAGCGACGAATATCTGGAAAACTTCGGCGATACGATCGTGCCTTACCAACGCCGTCGGATTTTGCCTCAACGAGCTCAGGGAGAGACCCCGTTCAACCTGAAAACACCCCGTTATGGCGAATACCACCGCTCGATTCTGGGCTTCCCCCAAACGGTTTGGCAAAACCAAGTTCGTCGCTTCGTTCCCCAAGAACAGAAAGCCCAGGCAGGCAGTCCCGCATTGTTCCTCAATATGGCTCGTTCGGTCAACTTGCCGTCCAATCCGGGCGGACGGGTTGCGACTCAAACCATCAACTACATGGCATCGGTGCCCCGTCGCGATCGCTAAGACGGTGAGGGTCGAGCATGCTGTTTGAGCCTGCTCTTCAATCCATCGGAGCGGGTTTAGCAAATGGGGGATCGATTGCCGATGTCTTGTTTGAGAAGCCCGCTCTTGTTTTAGGGGTTAGAGGTTAGGGGTTTGAAGAACCTACAACCCGCAACTACTTTCGGCGTCGCAGTACGTCGAGAAGCTTGACGAAGGTTTCAGGCAGGGGGGCGGTTGCCACGATCTCCTCTCCAGAGGTGGGGTGTTGCAAGGTAAGTTTCCAAGCGTGGAGGGCTTGTCCGGGTAGGTTGACGCCGATGCGGCGACCGGAACCGTAAACCGGATCTCCGACGATCGGCAGTCCCATGTCGGCAGTGTGAACGCGAATTTGGTGGGTGCGCCCGGTTTCGAGCTGGAATTGCAGAAGCGTGTAGTTGCCGAGGCGTTCTCGGATGTGCCAGTGGGTGACGGCAGCCCGTCCGCCCCGTTCTTCGAGGACGATCGCCATTTTCTGCCGATTGATGGGATGTCGTCCGATGGGTTTGTCAATGCTGCCGGATTCGGCAGCAGGTGCGCCGCAGACGATGCCGAGGTATTCCCGACGGGCAGTTTTGGCTTTGAGTTGGGCTTGCAGGTGTTGCAGGGCGGCATCGGTTTTCGCAACGACGATCGCCCCAGTGGTATCTTTGTCGAGGCGGTGGACGATGCCGGGACGCTGGACGCCGCCAATCCCGGCTAAGGTGTCGCAGTGAGCAAGGAGAGCATTGACGAGGGTGTCGTCGGCGTGTCCGGGAGCCGGGTGGACGACGAGTCCGGCTGGTTTGTTAATAATAACAATTGCGTCGTCTTCATAGAGGATATCGAGGGGAATCGGGTTTGCTTTGATTTCTAACGGGGTGGGATCGGGGATAGACACTTGCAAGCGATCGCCTGTTTGGATAGCAATTTTTTTGGAGGTACACACCCGATCGTTGAGGGTGACGTGACCGGATTCGATCAAGCTTTGAATGCGGGAACGGGAGAGTTCGGGAATGCGATCGGCAAGGAAGCGATCGAGGCGATCGGCGCGGGTTTCGGCTTGCAGGCAAATGGGGGAATCGGTCAACAGAAGACAGAGGGCAGAAGGCTCCAAGGCAGAAGGCAGAAGGACTAGACTTTTACCTTTGTTTTGTGGTCATTCTTAAATTGTATCGCTGTTGGTACGACGATCTACGATTATCAGAGATCGATCTTCGTGTCGCGAAGTCGAGTTTTGGTTCTAATTTGGCGAAAATCGGTAGCTTTTATTGAGAATGGAGTCATTTAAGGAACGAGTTTACAAGGGTTTGGGGATATGGTATTCTAAACGAATGGCGTTAGCTTAGTTACTTATCGTACGAAAAACAATTTACCAGCGTCTTTCTCCAACGATTTTGAACTGAAGAATCAAAAACTTGGAGAACATCCGATGCAAGATTTTTGAACAATTTGATATGCAAATATATTCAAAAATATTCTTTTGCGGTTAGAGTAGGGATAAAATTAATTTGATCGATAAAGTCGAGGTAAGTTTAGCTACAATCGACTCAACCTATCTGAAATTTACGATCGCCACCCGCCCCAAAAAACCAAACCTCAAAACCCATGGCAGCCGACTCAAAGTTTATCCTCGATTTGACAACAGTTCTCGGAACTTCAGCCGTGGGAGGATATCTTGCCAACCGACTGCGACAGCCCGTTTTATTAGGCTATCTTGCCAGCGGTTTGATCGTCGGTCCTTACGGCTTGAAATGGTTGAGCGATGTCGAAACGGTGAATGCCCTCGCGGCGATTGGAGTGGCTTTTCTTTTATTTGCTTTAGGGGTCGAGTTTTCCATTGCCGAACTCAAGCGCGTTAAAGATATCGCCCTCAAAGGAAGCTTGCTACAAATTGGCGGAACCATCGGTTTGGTTGCTCTTTGTTCGAGCATTCTCGGTTGGGTAGAAAGTATTCCCCAAGCGATCTTTCTCGGGGCAATTCTATCGCTTTCTTCCACGGCAGTCGTCCTCAAAACTTTAACCGAACGAGGGGAAACCAATACCCTACACGGTCAAGTGATGCTGGCGATTCTCATCGTTCAAGATTTGGCGTTGGGTTTGATGCTGGCGATCCTTCCGGCGTTGAGCGAACCGGAAAACTTATTATTCAGTTTGTTCGCTGCAATTTTAAAGGCGACCGTCTTTTTTAGCTTTGCATTTGCTTTGGGGAAATGGGTGATTCCCGGTTTAATTCGTAATATTGCCCAAACCGAAAGCGGGGAACTCTTCTTGCTTTCTACGATCGCCTTATGTTTGGGCGTGGCTTTAATCACGGCGAAGTTGGGGCTGTCGATCGAAATGGGAGCGTTTGTGGCGGGGTTGATGATTTCCGAAATCGATTATGCCGATCAAGCGCTGTCGAAAATTCTGCCCTTGCGCGATACCTTTGCCAGTGTTTTCTTTGCTTCCATCGGCATGTTGATCGATCCCCAAGCCTTGCTCGAGAATTTCGGCACGATTCTCGGATTGGTGGTTATGGTCATGCTGGGGAAAGCCATCGTGATTTTACCGATCGTTCTCAAATTCGGCTACTCGTTCAAAACCGCCGTTATTGCCAGTTTGGGACTCAATCAAATCGGAGAATTTTCCTTTGTTTTAGCTTTAGTAGCTCAAAAAGCCGGATTCTTAACCCAAGAAAAATATCTCCTACTTTTAGGGACGACGGCAATTACCCTCGTTTTAACGCCCATCGGGTTAAAGTGGTCGCCGAAAATTGCCGATTGGCTCGGTCAACAGCCGTTACTTTCAGGTTATCTCAATCGGTTTCGATCGGTGCAAGAAATCTCCGTTCCCGAGACCCTTCGCGATCGGGTGGTGGTTGCCGGATACGGTCGAGTGGGGCAAGTTGTCGTCAATATTTTGCGCGATCGCGGCTATCCCGTCTTGGTTATCGAAAATAGCGAAGCTGCCATTAAAAAACTGCGACAGGAAGGCATTCCCTATATTTTCGGCGATGGGGATTCCGAACTCGTCCTCGAAAAAGCCCACTTAGAACTGGCTAAAGCCCTGGCGATCGCCCTCCCAGACCCCGCCAGCACCCGCCTTCTCCTCAAACGTGCCTTGGAATTCGCCCCGCAATTGGATGTGGTTGCCCGTTCCCACGAAAATAGCGAAATCGACCTGCTGACGCAATTGGGAGCCTGGGAGGTGGTACAGCCGGAGTTTGAAGCCGCTTTAGAAATGGGGGCGCATATGCTGGCAACTTTGGGGGAAAATCCCGACGCTATTGGGGAAATGGTGCAAACCTTGCGCAAAAATCGCTATTCTCGCGTGCGATCGGATGCAATTGTCGAAGTTCGACCCAAAGATTTAACCGAAATTACCCAAGAACTGAACAACGAATGGATTGCCATCAAATCGACTTCGCCACTAATAGATAAAACCCTAGCCGAAGCCGATATCCGCAATTTAACCGGGGTTACGGTGATGGCAATTCGACGCGGAGATAGCGTTCGATATTACCCCAGTGCTACGACCCAATTACAAGCGGACGATACCGTTCTTGTTGTGGGCGAACCCGAAGAAATCGCAGCATTCCACGATTTAACGAGCGGTCGTTGCGTCATCGGTGAAGGATACAATCGCTGGATGACGCTGACGGAAGAATCGCCATTGGTAGGACTGCAACGCGGCGATTTAGAATCGGAATATGATGTGATCTTGCAAGCCCTTCGCCGACAGGGAAAGTTATATCGCCAAGTTGAGGAATCGGTGAAGTTTTTGGCAGAAGATTGTTTGTTACTAAGTGGAATTCGCGATCGCGTGGAAGGGGTGGAAAAACTCGCACAACACTAGGGTGTCCGTTAGTTCTGTGGAGAATGTGAATGATGCTATCAACACTGCCTCGTGCCGATCGGGTTGTCTTACACGATATCAGTTGGCAACAGTTTGAAAACTTACTGGCAAATCTGGGGGAAAGTCGGTCTGCCAGAATTGCTTACGATCGGGGAACGTTGGAAATTATGACGTTTTTACCAGAACACGAATACTACAAAGAAACCATTGGCGATGCGGTGAAAGATATTGCCGAAGTGTTGGAAGAAGACTATGAAAGCTTAAGATCGACCACTTGGAAGCGAAAACTCGAGAAAGCGGGGGTCGAACCAGACAATTGTTTTTACTTTCAAAACGAAGCCAAAATTCGCGGCAAACTTCAGTTCGATCTCGATCGAGATCCGCCCCCCGATTTAGTGTTGGAAATCGATCTGACCAGTAAGTCCCTCGATCGGTTTCCCATTTATGCGCGGTTGGGCGTTCCCGAAATTTGGTGTTACGATTCCGGCGAACTGAAAATTTACCAACTGGCGGGAGAGGCTTATGTGGAAGTCGAAATGAGCTCGATTTTCCCCCAGCTTCCGGTGCGAGAACTGCCGGGACTCATCGATCGGTATCGGTCGGCAGGACGGCGATCGTTGCGGCAAGCCGTCCGAGAATGGGCGAGATCGAAATCTGGCAAGTCGTTCGGGAAAACAAACCATCTCCCCAAACCGGACGATCGAAGTTTGCATCCTCTGGCAAAACAGCGAGGGAGAATACAAACTTCGGGCTAACTCGTCTGGCAAGTTTATGTCCGGCGAACTTTATCCTTCTGGCTGATGAACACCAAACCGACGACCACCGGAACCACAACGATGACAAACCCGGCAAGCAGGCTGTAGAAAAAGTTCGCTAAAGAGGGAGTCATATTGTCTTTCTCTTGATTTCAAAATTATTCTTCACTAATTTTAACGATGACTGTCCCTCTTGGCTAGTTGCGAGTTGCGAGTCGCTTTTCTGACGTCGAGTCATCATCTTCATCTCCCTGCTCCCCTTGCCGTCTTCTAACTCCGAATCTGAACGGGCATGATCAAATGCGTCATTTTCGTACCGCTCAACGGCGTGAGTACCACCGGAGAGGTGGGGGTATTCAATTGGATTTGCACTTCGGAGGCGAGCAAATTTTTCAGCGATTCTGTGATGTATTTGACATTAAACGCCACTTCCAGGCTTTGTCCGGAAACTTGGGCGTTCATCGACTCTTTCCCGCTGCCGATATCGGCGGCTTCGGCGGAGAGGGAAAGCTGTTGATTTTCGCTGTCGATACTAAATTTAACCACGTTATTTTTGCGATCGGCAAGAATGGCGATGCGTTCCAACGCTGAAATCAGTTCGCGGCGATCGACGTTGAGTTGATTCTCGAACTGTTGGGGGATAAGCTGTCGGTAAGCTGGGTACGACCCTTCCAACGTGCGACTGGTGAGTCGCTGTCCGCCGCCGAGGTCGAAAGCAACCTGCCCTTCCTCGAATTGCAACGAAATGAAATCGCCCTCAGCCCGCTTGCCAAACATCCGTTCCAACTCCCGCAAGGCATTCGCCGGAATCGTCACCGCGAACCCTTCGATGTCGCTGGGCGTCTCCTCTTCCCCCTCGGGAGCATTCGTCGCTTCCACCACGGCTAATCGGTGTCCGTCGGTTGCCGCAAACTCCAACCCATCCCCGGAAACTCGCAGGTGAACTCCCGTCAAAACTTGTTTGGTTTCGTCGCCACTGGTGGCAAATAGCGTTCCCCGCAATCCTTCTTCCAGGGAAGTCACGCTTAACCGGATGGCTTTGCCGCTTTCGATTTCCGGCAGTTCGGGAAACTCGGCGGCGTTCATCCCCCGAATTTGGTAAAACTGCCCGGTGGTTGCCGTCAGCGTCGTTAGGGATTCGTCGCCTTCGCTGTTGAGGGTAATGTCGCCGTTGGGAAGTTTGGCAACGATGTCGTTCAGTAATTTCGCGGGAAGGGCAATTTCTCCCCCGCCGTCAATTTGGGCGGGAAAACTGGTACGGATGCCCAAACTCAAATCGAAGGCGGTAATTTGAACGCTGCCCGTTTCGGCATCTGCCCGTAGGAGAACGTTTGCCAAAACCGGATGGGTGGGGCGAGAGGGAACGGCGTGGTGAGCCAGGGTGAGGTTGGCGTTCAGGTCGCTTTGGGTGCAAACGAGCTTCATAGGGCAAGGGCAAAGGAGAACGAAGCTTTACGAGGATAAAGCGATCGAGCCAGTTTCGTCAACTGCGAGTTTGACCGTCTGGCTGGGGAGTTATTCTCGCCTGCAAGCGCGATCGGCACAAACTACTATTCTATATATATTTTTATAAATAGTAGTAGTAGGGGCTGTGAAAACTGTGGAAAAAACTCGGTAAGTCTGTCTCTGGCTCAGCTTTAGCCTTCGTCAGGTTGTGGAAAACCTGTGGAAAATTAAGGCGACTTTTCCACAGAGTATTTATACTTATCGAAGATTTCCACGAGTTTGTGGGGGTTTTCCACAACTATTCCCCAAGGTTTTCCACAGTGTTTTGGGCGATCGAATTCATCAACTCGCGAATGGTTAATAAAATTTAACAATAAGGTGGGTTATGGGTCATTCGTGATGTGGGGTTGGGTGTTGGTTATTTGGGGATTTGCTAGTTGCTAGTTCGCTTTTTTCCCCTGCTCCCCCTGCCTTCAAGATCGGTGTTACCTTGAAAAGGATGAGTGGGTAGGGAGTACCACCGGAAGGAAACGCACTACTCATGACCGATTACCGATTACCCATTACTATGTCTCGTGCCGGGAATTCGATCGATCGTCCGATCTCGTTGTGGAATCGACTGCAACAGCGCCTTCAATCCGTACCGCCCCCCGTTCCTGAAGAATCGATCTCCTTGCGGATTCTCGTCCAAGCTCTCGTCTTAGTAGGGATTGCGGCAACAGATGTGGCAGCAGAAACCCAGTTGAGTTTGTGGGCGATTCCATTAAGTATTATCGGGGCAACGTGGAGTTGGTATCGCCGTCACGATCGCAATATTTGGGTTAAATTCATACTAGCGATCGCCATGTTGTTGGCGTTGGGAAATTTCCTCGGGGAATTGCTGGGATCGCTCAACGATACCCGACTGGTTCTCGCCAAATTGCTGATTCAAATTCAGGTTCTGCATACCTTCGATTTGCCCCGCCGCAAAGATTTGGGCTACTCGATGGTTATCGGGCTGATTTTGCTGGGGGTGGCGGGAACGGTCAGCCAAACGCTGGTTTTCGGCGCGTTTCTGCTGTTGTTTCTGGCGTTGGCGTTGCCCGTTTTGGTGTTAGACTATCGATCGCGTTTGGGCATCGTTGCCGATCAAACCCCCAGAAAGTCGCAACCCACGGCGTTACTGCCCTGGAAATCCATCGCGATTTTATTACCGATCGTTCTTACCTTGGGGCTGATTTTATTCGCCGTCATGCCCCGCGTTCCCGGCTATCAATTGCGATCGCTCCCGGTCAGCGCTACCATTAATTTTCAAGGCTCCTTTGACGGTCGCAATATCGTCAGTCCTTTAGGCAGCGAAGGGGAAGAAGAAGGGGACGGCACCGGACTCGGGGGAACGGGAACCGGACCGGGAGAACTCGACGACGAGTTTTACTACGGATTCGGGAACGAGATTAACCAAAATCTGCGCGGTGAGATGAAACCCAAATTGGTGATGCGAGTGCGATCGCAAGCGAAGGGGTTTTGGCGGGTCATTGCCTTCGATCGTTACACCGGACAGGGTTGGAAAATTTCTCGCCTGGAAAATCCCAACAAATTCTACCGATCGACCTGGACGTATCGCTTCCTCCTGCCCCCTTTTTGGAGTCAAGGCGGCACGAAAGAAGTGATTCAGACCTATGCCATCGTTTCCGACCTGCCCAGCCTGATTCCCGCCCTCGATCGCCCGCAAGAGTTATACTTTCCCACGAAGGAAGTGGCGATCGATCCCGAAGGTACATTGCGATCGCCCGTCAAACTGGCAGACGGACTCACTTACAGCGTCATCTCGCGGGTTCCCCTGCGCAATCGTACCGCCTTAGAAAGCGCCCTCACGACCTATCCCGAACCCATTCGCCAATCCTACCTGCAAGTTCCCCCGACGATCCAAAATAAAGTCCGCCAGCGAACGTTAGAAATCCTCGATTCCTCGAAAAATCCCCTCACCAATCCCTACGCCAAAGCCCTCTACCTAGCACAGTACCTCAAACAAAACTATCAAATTCCCAGCAATCCCTTGGATTTGCCTTTTTTGCGGGAAGGCGAAGATCTCGTCGAGAATTTCCTGTTTGGTTGCCCCCCAACCGATCGACTGAAAACCTGCACGCCAGGTGGCTATGCCGACCATTTTTCCACGGTCTTAACCATCATGTTGCGATCGATCGGCATTCCCGCACGATTGGTGGCGGGATACGCACCGGGAGAATTCAACCCCTTCACCGGATTCTACGAAGTTAAAAATACCGATGCTTACGCCATGACGGAGGTCTACTTTCCCCAGTACGGCTGGTTTGCCTTCGATCCCATTCCCGGACACGAAATCGTTCCCCCGTCGGTGGAAGACTACGAACGCTTCAGCGTGTTGCGGCAATTTTGGAAGTGGGTTGCCGGATGGATTCCCGCCCGCGTGACGGCATGGTTTGAAGGAGTTTTCGGCTGGATTTTCCGAGCGATCGGTTCTCTGTTCCAATTCTTTCTGCAAGGCTGGGGCGGCATTTTCGCCAGGGCGATCGCTTTGGTGGGTTTTGGCTTTGCCGGATGGTTGAGTTGGCAAGCTTGGCGAGAGTGGCGGCGGCGTCGCTGGTTGGGAACTTTACATCCCATGGAACGTCTTTACCAACAATTAATAAACTGGTCGGCTCGATGCGGATTGGACAAACACCCGGCTCAAACGCCATTGGAATATGCCAAAGCGGCTCGAGATCGCTATCCACAAAAGATAGCGGACATCATCGAGGCGATCGTCAGCTCGTATGCGAATTGGCGTTATGGGGGGATTGCTCCCGATCTAAAATCTCTCCATCCGCAATTCCGGGAATTGCAGCAGCAGTTTGCAAGGAAACGAGGCAAAGAACGACACAGACGCAAAAAATACTCATAACAGTCACCGAAAAGTAGAGGGATAAACTTTGAAAAGACCAGTTGCTCGAAAGATGCGTTACCCGATAAGTGGCGGAAGTCCAATGACTTCAGGGGAGAAAAAATTAGGTCTATCTATAGATATGAAATAGACCTAACATCGTTTGGGGATGAGCAAATGTTTCTGGCTTGGTTGCTGTTGATCTGGCATTTGAAAAATCAGCAACACTTGTTTTCTTGGGTTATGGAGTATAGAATCGCACACCATTTGGCAAATGCCTAGGGTATCAGGGCAGACTTTACCGGATCTTTAAGGATAAAGTCGGCGATCGTCCGGCAGGTCAGTGGGTCAAATGCCCGCAGGTCGATACTTGCCGTTAGAGACCCCAAAAACTCGATTCGTAAAAAATCTGCAAAGAGTGCGAGGAAAAGGCGATCGAGCGGTTACAGACGGACAGGCGGATGGAGGGGTCAAGGGGTACAATCGACGTAACTCCGGTTGACTTCAACCAGAACACTAGGATAATTAGATTGTTTCCTTTGTGTAAATCCCCATGGATGCCGACGAACTGCTCGCACGATATGCTGACGAACTTTTAGCTCGATATGCAGCCGACGAACTCCTCGGGCAGTATGCCGCCGGCGAACGCGATTTTTATGCCGTCGATCTCAGCGACGCCCACCTCAGTAACGCCGATCTCAGCGATATCGACCTGAGCGGTTCCAATCTCAGCCACATTCAACTGTATGGGGTGAAACTCGATCGCGCGAACTTAGGAAACGCCAATTTACGCAACGCGAATTTATATGGCGTTCAGTTCGATAGCGCCAATTTGAACAATGCCGATTTGCGGGAAGTCGAACTGCGGGATGTCAATTTCACCTACGCCAATCTCAGCGAAGCCGATTTCAGCTATGCCCGTTTAGTCAATACGGATTTTGAAGGGGCGGATCTCTCCTGCGCGGATTTCCACCACGCTAACTTGAATGGCGCCAACCTCAGCGAAGTGGATCTCTCCTGCGCGAACTTCAGTTTTGCCAACCTCAAAGGCGCGAACCTCACCAACGCCATCCAAGGTTTTAACGAAACCACTCTCAGTAGCGATCGCACCCGCATCGATTTGCGAAATGCCGACCTCAGCTATGCCGACTTGAGTAATGCCGACCTCAGCTATGCCGATTTGAGTAATGCCAACCTGCGCGACGCCATTTTAGTGGGAACTAACCTCAGCAATGCCCTGCTCGATGGGGCAGCCGTAGAAGGCACGATTTTGGCATACCTGCAACAAAGCTCGGATGCGGTCAATCCTTTGGAGATTTGGGGGAAGTCTCGATCGGCCAATCAGGATTTGGTGAAACAAATCGCCACCTTCAAAGCGGGATACCAATGGCAAGAATCCGAAGACCGTCCCCACAAACGCCATGTCCAGCGTCGCCTCCCCCGTCGCTCCTCACCCAAAGCTCCCACCGCCACCGCCTCCCCCCCACCAGAACCCGATTCCGTGTTGGCAGATTTTGTGGAGGAAATTCAAATTCCACCGAAGAACGATCCCCCGTCTCCCCCGCCACCTCCTCCACCCGTTCCGCCCACACCGCAAGATCGATCCCCAGACCATTCGCTGGTGTGGGAAGGCTTAACCTTTCGATCGCTCGGAGAAGTGGAAGTCGCCAAAGCCCTCGATCGCGCCAACCTTCTCTTTTTCCCCCAAAGCGTTGCCCGGTTGGATTGCGGCGGCAGGCGCATCAGCGATCCCCAACCGGGTTTTGTAGCGTGCTATCGCCTTCCCGGAAGTCCCAATTGCGTCCGCTGGGGATTGTTAATGGTCGATAGCGTGGGAGACGATAAGTTAGATTTGCTCTTTGAAGAACAAGAACGGGAATTGAACTACGAACGCGGTGGCATTCGGATTTATCGGTTTTCTTATTCCCGATGCTTGAACAATCCCGACGATGTGGTTCGAGAATTCGTAGACTTGCTGAAATTGCAGTGTTAGACGATCGCATTCCAAGCCAAATACGGCAACTGACGAGCCGTTGCACGCACGGAATCGGCTTGCACGACCAATTGCCCGCAACTGTCCCACATCCCCGAGATGAAGCTCTGACGAGCCCCTGCTGGCATGGAAACGGGAACACTTAGATCTCCGCAGCGTACTTGCATCGATTCTAAATCTAAAGTAAGGGGGGTTTGCGGATGGGCGGCGATCGCCTCTTGCAATTGTTTTACCCCTGTCGCCTCTGCCGTGACGCAGGGAATCCCCATCGCCACGCAATTCCCGAAGAAAATCTCGGCAAAACTTTCGCCAACTAGAGCATTAATCCCCCATTTGGCGATCGCTTGGGGAGCGTGTTCGCGACTGGAACCGCAGCCAAAATTCGCATTGACAACTAAAATATTAGCACCTTGATATTCGGGGCGATCGAACGGATGTTCGCCCTTAGTCGCCGCGCGATCGTCGGCAAACACCTGCTCTCCCAATCCATCAAAAGTCACGCACCGCAAAAAACGAGCGGGAATAATCCGATCGGTATCGATATCGTTACCCGTTAAAGCAATGCCGCGTCCGGAAATAATTTGAATTTTACTCATAAGATTAAAGGAGTTCAGGAGGAGGAAGAAAGCCGGGGGAGCCGGGGAGGCAGGGGGAGAAGATGTTTGCCAGCAAAAAATGCGGTCTTGCGGGAAATTCGGTCTTGGGGTTTCCCCAAGTGGAGCAATTTTTCAAGACAATTACCCATTACCAACCCCAAATCCCCAACCCCAAACCCCAAATGACCAATAACTAAACCATCTTTTGCAAACTTTGAATCATATGATTGAGTTTTTCCGATCCCTGTTTCACTTGACTGATACTGGTTGCCGTTTGGGCTGCCGTATAATTGATATTACTCATGGTATCGACCACTTGTTGAATAGCGAGAGCTTGTTGTTTGGCATTGAGAGAAATTTGCTGGACGCTCAAGGAAATATTATCGATCGCTTCGGTCAATCCGCGAAAGGTTTCCGCCGTATCTCGGGCGATTGTCACCCCGTGTTCGACGGTTCGCCTGCCTTCTTGCGTCACCATCACCGTTGAATCGATCGCCATTTGAATATCGGCAACTAAATCGTCGATCGAAGCCGTAGACGCCTTACTTTGGTCGGCTAATTTGCGAATTTCTTGCGCTACCACCGAAAATCCCTTACCGTGTTCTCCCGCACGAACGGCTTCCACCGCCGCATTCAGTGCCAGCATATTCGTTTGACTGGCTAAATCCGCTACCAGCTTAGAAATATTTCCAATCTGGTTGGTTTTCTCGGTTAAATTGCCAATTTGCACCTGCATCTCGTTGACTTTGGACGAGAGCATCGACATCACCGATTCGGTGTTTTCTACCGCTTTTAAACCCGATTCTGCCAGACTCAAACCTTGATTAGCCTCGATCGCCGCCGCACCCGCTTGTTCGGCAGATTGTTGGCTGGAGGCACTCAATTCATCCATGGTCGTCGTGGTTTGATTTACGGCGGCAGCTTGTTGTGCTGTATTTTGTTCCTGCAACTCCATCGTTTGAGCAATTTCCCCAGAAAACTGGTTGAGATCTCGGGCAATTTGTCCCAACCGTTCGGCAATTCCCGACTTCACCGACCCGAGAAAGTACAGCAGGATTCCCATTTCAACGATCGTCGTTCCGAAAATCATCCAATTCAGCCGACTTAAATTATCTTCAACAATGTCTTTTTTCTCTGCCAGTTTTTTTTCGTCACTGGTCAGCTTTTTCATCTCCAGAATGGATTCGTACACCCGATCGACCTCTGTAAACGATCGATACGTGGCATTCAATCCCACCCCGATCGCCACCATTTGCACGATATAAAATAGAATCGGCAATAATGACTTCGACCAAACCACAATCGCGAGTTTACGGTTTTGTAACATACAGGGTAATGGGGAATGGGATTTTAAGGCAGAGGGCTCCAGGGCAGAAAGCAGAAGTTTTTGACAAATAACCAATAACCAATAACAACAACGGTGCGTTTCGTTCCGGTGGCACTCCCTACCCACTAACCACCGATCAAATCGCGAACGTCGGCAACTTCTCCGCGAATTGCCGCCGCCACCACCATTGCCGGACTCATCAGCAACGTCCGACCCGATGCCGATCCCTGACGACCTTTGAAATTGCGGTTGGAAGACGAAGCACTGAGTTGATCCCCTTGCAACTTGTCGGGATTCATCGCCAGACACATAGAACATCCCGCTTGCCGCCACTCAAACCCCGCTTCCAGAAAGATTTTATCGAGTCCTTCCGCTTCGGCTTCCCGTTTCACCACTTCCGAACCCGGTACGATAAACGCCTTCACCCCATTAGCAACTTTGTGTCCTTTGGCGAATTTCGCCGCTTCGCGCAAATCGCTAATGCGACCGTTGGTGCAACTACCGATGAAGCAAACATCTACCTTCGTCCCCTTGATAGGAGTGCCGGGGGTCAGTTGCATATACTGGTAAGCTTCTTCGGCGATCGCCCGTTCGCTTTCCGGTAAACTATCCGGTGTGGGAATAGTTTCGTCGATGGCGATTCCCTGTCCCGGCGTGATTCCCCACGTCACCGTCGGTGCGATGTCCGCCGCCTCGAACACCACTACGTCGTCGTATTCGGCATCGGCGTCGCTGCGAATGCTTTCCCACCAAGCTACCGCTTTCTCCCAATCTGCACCTTGGGGGGCAAATTCCCGACCTTTGAGGTACTCATAAGTCACGGCATCGGGGTTGATGTAACCGCAACGGGCCCCCCCCTCGATCGACATATTGCACACCGTCATCCGCTCTTCCATATTCATCGCCTCGAAGGTGGTTCCGGCATACTCGTAGGCATACCCCACGCCGCCTTTCACCCCCAATTTGCGGATGACGTGCAGAATGACATCCTTGGCGTAAACCCCCGGACGCAGTTCGCCGTTGACTTCGATTTTGCGAACTTTCAACTTGCCGAGTGCCAAAGTTTGAGACGCCAGAACGTCCCGCACTTGGCTGGTTCCAATCCCAAAAGCGATCGCCCCAAACGCGCCGTGAGTCGAGGTGTGGCTGTCTCCACAGGCGATCGTCATTCCCGGTTGCGTCAGACCCTGTTCCGGCGCGATGACGTGAACGATGCCCTGACGACCGGAACCCACATTATAGAAGGTAATGCCGTTCTCTTTGCAGTTCCGTTCCAGCGCTTGCATCATCTCCTCTGCCAACTCGTCGGCAAAGGGACGCGCCTGATTTTCCGTCGGCACGATGTGGTCTACCGTTGCCACCGTGCGATCGGGAAACGGGACGGTCAACCCCCGTTCTCTGAGCATGGCAAAGGCTTGCGGACTGGTAACTTCGTGGATGAGGTGCAGACCGATAAAAAGCTGAGTTTGACCGGAAGGCAACGTCCCAACAGCGTGCAGATCCCAAACTTTATCGAACAGCGTTCCCTGGCTCATGAGGCAAAATTGGCAACAGTGTAGCTGTTTATTCTATCAAAAGATCGAGATCGGCGCTGCAAAAGCATTGCTGCCCCATGATTTGTAGTGTTTTCGGGAGGTCAAGCGTTTTTAATAAAGACTTTATAAATGGTCTCCTAGTAAAACCCCGAGGACTCAAAAGATTTCAACATCGAGGCGGCAAATTTTGTTCCCAATGTTCCCGAAAAAACTCCACACAACATCACCAATGCGGAGGCAAGAACGACTTGAAATGGGTTTAGATGAATGGATGACACCGAAAGCGGAATAAACAGCAGCATTCCACCCAGTGCCGCACCGGCGAGAAAGCGGTAGACAAATCCAGCGATAGAAGGGCGGTGGGAACGATCGTCTTTGGCAGTCATAACCAACTCCGTTTAAAATGTTTGCAACTAGTGTAGCGATTTCCGCCCGAGATCAGTTTCGCCTGCCGATCGCTTTCTTAACTGGTGCGATCGAGAAGTTACCCTGGTAGGAGACAATCTTCGCATTCGGGTTTTATCAAACTCGATCGGATAGCCGAACGCCGAACGCTGAGGTCTGACTGTTATACAATCGGATTTTGGCTCAAACATTCTTCCCCTTTCAACAATGCGCCTCCTCGACGACGATCCCGATTTACCCCCACCGATTAACATCATTCCGGCGATCGACATTATTTTGTCGATTCTCGCATTTTTCATCATTTCCAGTTTGGATTTAATCCGTAACGAAGGGTTTCCCGTCAACTTACCCGGTGCGAATACTGCCGAAATTCAAGAGCAATCCCAATTAACAGTGACCATCGATCGCCAAGGTCAAATTGCGCTCGACGATCAAATTGTAGATTTTAATAATTTAGACAGTGAAGTTCGCGATGTCGTGCCAGCAAACTCCACAGCATTTATCATCTTAAGAGCCGATACTGCCGTTCCCTACGGTCGCGTCGTGGCAGTAATGGATCGATTAAACCGCATCGAAGGGGTAAAATTGGCGATCGCGACCAGCGTAGAGCCGTGACAATTCAAAGCGTGATCGGCGATAATTGAAAGATGAAACCCAAACAAAATCTGAGACGATTTTTGCCGTTCGATCGTCGCTCGATCTCGATCGTCGGCACGACAACCCTATCTCTGTTAGTGTCGATCGCTTGCCATCCCACATCAACCTCTCAAAATCCAATCGATGAAACTTCGACAGAGATCGAGACTGCCAATCCCAGCCAGACAAAAACGGCGAATTCAACCACCTTTCAATCCGATCCAGATGTTAACTATCTGACCCTTTTAAGTTTAATAAAAGGACAACTGCGGGTTGCCAAAGAATTACTGGTAGAGGGAAAAGCCGACCGTGCCGAACCCCACATCGTGACTTCCCTAACACTGTATGGCGATCTGCAAACCCAACTCAAGGAACGTAACGTTCCCGAATTGGAAGCTCCTCTGCAACAATTGTACGATTTAGTAAAATCATCGCCGGACGATCCCCAAGTCCAGACCGAGTACAAAGCCAGTATGGAGGCAATCGATACGGCGATCGCAGCTATCCCCTCCAGCAAGCGTCAGTCTGCCGCATTCGGGATGGCAGTGATCGATCGGATTCTAGAAGCGGCAAAACAAGCTTATGAAACAGCGATCTCTGACGAAAAAATGGCGGGAGAAATCGAATACCAAGATGCGCAAGGACTCATTCTTTATGCGAACGAGTTGTATCCGGATATTGCCGAATCAGTCAAGCAACAAGATCGAACGAGCCATCGAGAAATCGAAGCCTATTTAGAAGGGTTAACCACCGCATTTCCCTCCGACAATCCGCCAGAAACTCCAGCGATGTCTTCCGAACAATTTGCGGAAATGGTCGATAAAATTGCCGAGAACGCTCGAAAACTGGAGTGAGGGGTAGGGATCGGTCTAACGGTCGGTCAATCCTACAGGTATCCCTCCCTTCAAGGGCGACCCATCCACTCGATCGATCGACCTGTGGGAACGATCGATCGGGTAAAATAGTCCACCGTAGAAAGAAATCGATCGATTGGGTTGTCAATCGCGACACAAATTGCGATTTTTTTGTTACAAGATATAAAGATCGCGTCTTCAAGAGTAGAGGAGTTTCGATGAAAATCAAAAAACAGGGGTTTAAGTTCGATCGAACCGTCTCGGCTGTCGTCGCTGCGGCGATGTTTGCTTTCGGATGGGGAACTGCACCCACCCTTGCCGGAGATCCCTTCCGCACCAACGATCCCCACGCGATCGGATCTTCTACGGAAGAAGCGTTTAATGCCATGTTTAAAGAGGGGAATTATCCCGAAGCGGAAGCAGCCGTGGATACAGCCTTAACCGCAGAACCTAACGAACCCATGCTTCCGGCTTTGAAAGCCTCTCTTCTATTTCTCGAAGACGATAGCAACAATTGGGAAGCCTTCAAACCTTACGCCACTCAAACGCGAGAAAGAGCCGAAAAACTGATAGAAACCGATCCTTTGCGCGGTCATATCTATACAGCAGTCGGTCACTTTCTCGAAGGTGCGTATACCTTAAAAACGGAAGGAACGATACGGGGAGCCCCAGAAGCTTTAGCCAAACTCCGTCAAGTTTTGCAGAATTTAGAGGATGCTGCCGAGATCGCACCTGAAGATCCGGAGCTGAATATTATTAAAGGGTTTATGGATTTGATGTTGGCAGTCAATTTGCCCTTTGCCAACCCGAACGAGTCGATCGAACGTTTCAATAATTACGCCGCACCGGATTATTTAAAACATCGGGGACTGGCGATCGCCTATCGCGACTTAGACCAACAAGATAATGCTATGAGTGAAGTCGAGAAAGCATTAGATCTCACTCCCAACAATCCAGAAGTTAAATATCTAAAAGCTCAAATTTTTGTCGAGCAAGGCAAACACCAAGACAGCTTGGAATTTTTTAAGCAAGCGTGGGAGAAAAAAAATCAGCTTCCGGGAGAAATTCGGCATCAACTGAAACGCGAATGCAATAAAGCCGCTCGCACCGCCAATCAACCCGAACCCTGTCAATAGGGATTTCATCTTTATAGTGTCAAAACATAACTAATAAACAAGAACCCCAAAAAACTCACTTATGCAAGTTCAGTTTCGCGAATTCAATCCCTTTGATGTCTGGTTGTGGCTGGAGTTTAGTACCGTCCCTTCGGAAATGGAAAAACAGTATGTCGAAGAAGTTTTCGACTCCTGGTTTTTCTTAGGAAAACTCGGTGGATTTAATGCCGAAAACCTGCAAATTCAGGAAGAAGGATTGGAACTGAGCTATATGGAATACGATGATGGGATTGCCGATCGCAGTTTCATGGCACTCATGCACAATATGTCTGAATTTGAGTACGAAGGAACCTGGGGACGCTGTTGGTTTGACTTGGGAACCAGCGATGCGATCGCCCTCGATATTCTCATCAATTCTCTCCGCCAACTCAGCAAAGAATACGTCAATATCGAACGCTTGATTATTGGCGGAAAAAATGCAGATTGGCTGCCACCTGAGACGAACCAAGAGAATTTGATCGAATCCTGAAGTTTGACATATTTGATCTGAAGTAAAGCGAGACGTGGATGTGCTTCGCGATCGTGCTTTTACTAGATATGAGTAAAATTCGAGTGTTATCTTTAGGAATCGTTCGCGACGGCGATCGCCTTTTTCTGAGCGAAGGCTACGATCCTGTCAAGAAACAACCTTTTTATCGGGTTTTAGGCGGCGGCATCGATTTTGGCGAAACCAGCTTAGATGCGCTCAAACGCGAATTTCAAGAAGAGATTCAAGCCGAATTAAAAAATATCGAGTACGTGGCTTGCTTGGAAAATATATTTACGTATAAAGGTAAGCAAAAACACGAAATCATCCAACTGTATCGCTGCGATTTTGTCCATCCCCAATTTTATCACATTGACGAAATTAAATTTGCCGAGGGCGATCGCAAAAAAAGAGCGCTATGGATCGAAATCCAGCGCTTTGAATCCCAAGAACTCAAAATCGTTCCTGAAGATTTCTTGCAATATGTCTAAATTTTGGATCGTTGGTCATGAGCAACTAACAACAATGGTGCGTTTCCTGCCTCAACACACCCTACCGACTAACCACTAACCCTTACAACGAACTGGAATCGAGACTCTTTTCTTCTCCGGGAGTTTGGGGTAAGTGCAAACCGCACTCTTGTTTGAGACCGTGGAACCGGGTATCTCGTTCGTGTTCGTCTTCTGCGGTTAAAGGTCGGCTGGAGTGCCAATCACCCACGGTAACGTATCCGCGATCAAAATAGGGATGGTAGGGTAAATCGCGATCAGTGAGATATCGATAGATATCGCGAGAATGCCAGTTTAAAATCGGTAGAATTTTGTAAATGCCGTCTTGTTTGCTGACTCGGGGGAGCATCTTGCGGCGATCGGTTTGATCCCGACGCAACCCTGCCAACCATGCCGTCGCCCCCAATTCCTGCAAGGCACGCTGCATCGGTTCGACTTTGCGAATGCGATCGTAAAGATCGAGAGATTCCACATCGTGCCGATCCCAGAGGCGTCCGTAGATGGCTTCCATCCGTGCCGGACTCATGGGGGACTGATACACCTTGAGGTTTAATTTCAGGCGCTCGGTTAACTCTTCGGCAAATCGATAAGTTTCGGCGGGGAGATAACCCGTATCCACCCAAATCACGGGGATATCCGGCAAGATGCGAGTGGCTAAATCCAGCATCACCGCTGCTTGAATGCCAAAACTCGTACTCATCACCAGTCCCGAACCGAATCGATCGGCTGCCCACTCGATCGCCCGTTGTGCACTTGCCCCTTCGAGATGTTGGTTGATAGCGTCCAGATCGAGATCGGGACGGCGATCGGTCATAACGGGAACCTCCGATCGAGGAGAAGCGATGCGGTCATCTCGATCGAGATGGCTCGAATTGAGTTTTACCATAGTTTCCTGGATTGAGTTGGTGTTGGACATAACAACCTCGATCCCTCAGATCTCTACTTCACATTATCTGGGAACGGGGCGTTCGGCACAGGTGCGTTCCCCCGAACCGAACGAGTGGTTATTATGCGGTTGCGAGCGAGGCGAATCGACCCCCTTCCGCTGAAAATACGGGGGATTCTCGGTTTGATCGATCTGCGCGACTTGGGGTTTGTCGGCGCGATCATCCCACCCTGAAGAATTCCCAGCGATCGAAAGCTGCCGAAGTGGCGTGGGGATGCTGAGGATAGATCTTCCGAACTCGGGCATAGATTTTGGGGCGATTGAGAAGGATTGAGAGTTGGGGTCGGTGATTCCTTCAACACTATCGATCAATTCTACGCTCGAGTCAATCATGATGTGGTGGTTTGGTAAGCTCGATCGCAGCTTAGGGGCGTGCGATGTCACTAGAATGGGCGATCGAGATCTCAATTGCACCGGACGGCGATCGCAGCCAAGTTTACGGTAAATCGCAATACTAGACCCATTCAATGACTAAGCTAAAAAGAAACTCCACAATCGCACTTAAAGCATCTATATATCTTATGACTGATTCTAACACTCATATCCAGTCCGGAATCAATGGGGGGCGGCTCTCTGCCAGCAGACTCGAGCGGCTTTTGCACTGGATGCACCTCGCTCAAAAAGCCACTCCACCCCCCAGGCTGTCCGCCGAACAACTCTCGGATTTGCTAGCTCACCTGAGTCCCGGAGACGATCGAGCCGAACAAACTTCCACTTAAACCCCATTAAACCCATTAAAATCGACCGCAACCACCCTGCGAAGGAGCAAGATTTGCGGTCAGTGAGTTGGGAAACTCGTTTTGAACTGAGATGGCGCTCGGAGAAGTTTCCTTCGCCCGTCGAGAAAGAAGAGTTAACGGCTAAGCACTCTATTTTCCATGAGATCCAAAGAGTTCGGTTTTGGGATGGCGATTGCCGCGTTTGAGCCAAAAATAACCCACTCCAACCACTCCACCCAAACCGATGAGGGAAGGGAGCAGAACGCCCGAAGGAAAAGCATCTGCACCGACAGACTCTTCCCGATCGGTCATCGAGTCCGGTAAACTTGCCAAGCGGGACGATTGAGAGGGAGATGCCACCGTGACGGGAACCGGAACCACCGTCATCTTGTCTTTGACAGAGAAGAGCGGTTGAGGTTCGGGTTGCAGTTGAGACGAGACCGCTCGAGCCACAGCCATTGAGGGTTCGGCAGGCGCGCGACGGGTTTCAGGGTCTAAGATGTTCGGCAGAAGATTCGGAGAGATTTCACTGTTCCCTCCATCCCCCAGCCCGGAATGAGAGGTTTCGGAACCCTCGGCAAGCATCGGAGAATTGGGATCTTCGATGGTAATTCCATCCGACCAGCTTTCGCCTTCCCACAGTTTTTGCGTGGGGGTCACGGCAACGGAATGACCGCGATCGGCACTCGACGCACTGCTGCTGGAGGCAGAACCGGACGGGGCAGGGCTACTGGTCTGCGGGCTGGACTTTCTGACGTAGGCTTGAGTCGTATTGGATTTCTTGACTTGGGTTTTCCAAGCCGACCAACTCTCGGAGTCGGTGAGAGAAACTTCTGGCACGTACGTAACGTCAATGTGTGCGATGGCACTTTCAGATGGGCTGGCGTTCGTCCATCTAGAATCGGGCAGGAGATTTTTCCAATTCCATAAAATCAAAGCGAATACAAGGGATACGGTTAGTTCTAGCTTAGTCACGATCGGACTCCTTACCGAATTGGCGATCGATTGGGGGATCGAACAATCTACTTTGTTGCAAGTCTTAATTCAGTAAAAACACTGAGAAAGAATAAATTAAAATCTAAGTGTCCGAACAAATACTGAACCTGCGATCCACTATAAGCTGACTATCGAGGACTGGCAACCCGATCAAAGTTTAGATCCGCTTAATTTTCAGGCTGATTCGCCCAAAAAAAACACCTCTATCTCCTTTTGGGATAGAGGTTTGGCGATTTTGATAATTTAACGGAAAAAGGGGTAGGCTTTTTGCTATCTTGTAAGTAAATATACGGAATTCATGAAGCTCGACCCTAACCGATCGGCATCATATCCGCGTATTGGGTCAATAGTTCGTCATAACTGAGACTATCGGTTGACACTTGAGGACTCCACAACAACTCGAAGACTGCCAGGTAGCTGGGAGGAATGGCGGCTAGCGTCTCCAGCGCGTGTTTGAGATCCTCTGCCGAATACACCGGATCGAATAAGGGGCGATCGTCTTCCGTTGCCACCAATAATGTCACCACGATATACTCGGCGGGATCTCGATCGGGACTGACAGAAATCGAGCGATCCCGGACGCGATCGTTAACGCGACTGAAGCTTTCCACGCCAAACTTACTGCGCTCGGCGATCGAAATCTGCTCGAACAGCCGTTTGGCAGCCTCTCGATTCCCCACCGTTTGCGAGACCGATCGCACGTGACTCCAATACTCCGGTTTTCGCAACAGAGCCAGCGCGGTTTCCTGCAAGAATTCGCTCAGACCTTCCGGTGTATCTAAATCCGCTTCGAGACCGAGATCGGTCAATTCCGCTTGAATATCGCGAGCTTCTGCCAATAGCGCCACTTGCAGCTGCGTCACGGTGACGGTATCGTTCGCCAGTTCCGCAGCCGAACCCGGAGCAGCCGATCGCTTGCCGCGTTGGGATAAAAGATACCACAGTAAGAACACTCCGACCCCGACAACCAGCAAGAAAACGACAAATCCCCACGGAAATCCGTCCTCTTCCGCTTCTGTGGAGATTGTTGAAGCGGGAGCCGTAGATGAATTGGGAACGGTGGTAGAGTTAGTCGGACTTTGACCGGGTGCGGCAGAATTACTGGATGGAACCGGTTGTACTGGCGTCCCTCCCGGAATGTAGGGTGCGGGATTTTGTTGGGGATAAGGATTTTGCTGGCGATAGGGATACTCGTCGTCATCGTCATCCCCGATTTCGATCTCGATTTCGGGATTGATATAGATCGGTCGAGACGGCGTATATTCTCGTGAGGGATAGCTGGGTTGAGAGGAAGGGTAAGACGGACTCGTCGGCTTGGGAGTTGGTGCAGAACTCGGTGCGGGAGCGGGTTTGCGATTCTCCTGTGGAGACGCTTCGCGATTCTCCTGTGGAGACGCTTCGCGATCAAAGGAACCCCCGCGCACTCGTCCTCCCGTATTGCCACTGCTACTCGAAGGTGTAGAAGAACGGCTACCGGAAGAAGATTTAGAAGAACTCGACGACGAACGACTGCTACTCGATGACGATCTTGAAGAACTCGACGACGAACGACTCGAAGATCCGCCACCCCGACTTTTTGCCTGAGCGCTAGAAACGTTCAACCATTCGCTGATCTCTGACGGGGTGGGATCGATCGTTAATTGCGCGAAACAGAGAAAAGCCGTTGCAAAAATGAACCAGCGCTGAAATTTCAACATAAGACGTTGCGAGACAATAAAGTCAGGTACGGAAGAGAATCAACTCGATCGAGGTATGCGTTAGGGAAGAGCCGATCGAGTATCTGCTATTGTGTTGTCAGGAGTTGGCGCGGTTAATTCCGCAATTTGTCATCAAACTTTACGTCGAAGCCACTCGCGTAGCGACTCCGAAGTGAGTATCGTCCCATCCGAACCACAGCCCCAAAGGAAACGATCGCCCTAACCTTTTGAGGGGTTTGTCCCCTCTTCTTCCAGGTTAGCATCGGTCAACAGGTCGGGGCGGCGATCGCGCGTGCGTTGAAGCTGCTGCTGTCTGCGCCATCGGGCAATTTCCGCGTGATTTCCCGACAACAAAACTTCAGGAACTTTATAGCCTCGAAATTCCGCCGGACGGGTGTAGTGGGGATAGTCCAACAATCCATCCTCAAAACTTTCCGCCGCTAAAGATTCCGACTTCCCCACCGTTCCCGGTAGCAAGCGCACCACTCCGTTCAATAACGCTAGCGCTGGAATTTCCCCCCCCGTCAGGACGAAATCCCCGAGAGAGACCTCTTGCGTCACTAAATTCATCACCCGTTCGTCAATGCCTTCGTAGTGACCGCAGAGCAACACCAATTGGTCGAAATTCGTTGCCAGTTTCCACAGCAAATCGCGATCCATCCGCCGACCTTGAGGAGATAGGTAAATGACCTCGCGACGATCGAGAATCGGTAGCGATTCGATCGCCGCAAACAGCGGTTCCGGCTTCATCACCATCCCCACCCCACCTCCATAGGGTTCGTCATCTACCCGGCGGTGCTTGTCGATCGTAAAATTGCGGGGATTCGTCAGATGAACGCTGGCTATCTCCTTCGCCAACGCTTTTCCCAACAATCCCGAACTCAACGGACTGCTAAAAAAATCTGGAAATAACGTAACAATATCAAAGCGCATTAAATTAGTTAGTGGTCATTGGTCATTGGTCATTTGGAGTTTGGGGTTTGGGGTTGGTAATTGCTAGTTGCTAGTTGCTAGTTGCTAGCTACTTTCTCCCCCTGCTCTCTTTCCCCTCCCGAACACCTCAATATGCTACCCTAGGAAAGTTGTCTAATCTCGCACATCCAGGGTCTCGGGTGTTTCCCAGCGCGGAAATCCACCTGGATGGAGGATTAACCCGAAATAGGAGTTCGATCGAACCTATGCCAGTTGTTTCATTGGCTCAATTGTTAGAGTCTGGGGTTCACTTCGGGCATCAAACCCGGCGGTGGAATCCCAAGATGTCTCAGTACATTTTCACCGATCGCAACGGCGTCCACATCATCGACTTGGTGCAAACCGCCCAGTTGATGGAAGAAGCGTATGAATATATGCGATCGGCTGCCGAAGCTGGGAAAAAAGTTTTATTTGTCGGTACGAAGCGTCAAGCAGCGGGAATTATCGCCCAAGAAGCGAGCCGTTGCGGGGCATATTACGTCAATCAGCGCTGGTTGGGGGGAATGCTCACCAACTGGACGACGATCAAGAGTCGGGTTGATCGCCTGAAAGAACTCGAGTCGATGGAATCGTCGGGTGCGTTGGACTTGCGACCCAAAAAAGAAGCGTCCATGCTGCGCCGGGAACTGAGCAAACTTCAGAAATACCTAGGCGGCATCAAAGCCATGCGCAAACTGCCGGACATCGTGGCGATCGTCGATCAGCGACGGGAGTATAATGCCGTGCAGGAATGTCAAAAGTTGGGAATTCCGATCGTCGCCATGTTGGATACCAACTGCGATCCCGACACGGTAGACGTTCCCATTCCGGCAAACGATGATGCCATCCGATCGATTAAATTAATACTGGGTAAACTAGCCGACGCGATCTACGAAGGTCGTCACGGTCAACTCGATTCCCTGTCTGAAGAAGACTACGACGATTACAGCGCCGAAGACTACGAAGACGAGGAATTTGAGGAGGAAGAAGCGGCGGTTGACGAAAGCGAAAGCGAAAGCGAAAGCGAAAGCGAAAGCGACGATACCAGTCCCGACGAAGAGGAATAAAGAGGAGCCAAAGTCAAGATGGCAGAAATCTCAGCAAAATTGGTTAAAGAACTGCGCGAAAAAACGGGCGCAGGGATGATGGACTGCAAAAAAGCCCTGGCAGAAAATGCTGGGGATATGGAAAAAGCCGCAGAATGGTTGCGGAAAAAAGGCATTGCCTCTGCCGACAAGAAAGAAGGTCGCGTGGCGGCTGAAGGCTTGGTCGGCAGTTACATCCACACCGGCGGTCGCGTCGGCGTGATGGTGGAAGTGAACTGCGAAACGGACTTCGTAGCGCGGCGGGAAGAATTCCAACAACTGGTGCGCAATGTTGCCATGCAAGTGGCAGCCTGCCCCAACGTGGAGTACGTCAGCGTTAACGATATCCCGGCGGAGTTTGTCGAGAAAGAAAAGTCCATTGAGATGGGTCGAGAAGATTTGGCGAAAAAGCCCGAAAACGTGCGGGAAAAAATCGTCCAAGGTCGAATTGAAAAGCGATTGAAAGAGCTATCGCTGCTGGATCAGCCCTACATCCGCGATCAAAATATCACGGTAGAAGAGTTGGTCAAGCAAACGTCGGGACAAATTGGCGAGAAAATTCAGGTGCGTCGCTTTGTTCGTTTCGTTCTCGGCGAAGGAATCGAAAAGAAAGAAGTCAACTTTGCCGAAGAAGTTGCCGCCCAAACTGGGAAAAAGTAAAGTTAGCTTTCAGCGATTAGGGCGTGTTTTCAAAGTCAAAAATCGGGTGTAGGGGCGTAGGCGAAGCCAGCGAAGAGTCCACTTAGCATTTGGGCGATAAATCCTCCAAACACCCAGGATCTACAGTCCAAATGCTTCGCCTTCCAGTAGTTTGAAAACACACCCTAGCCATTAGCTGTCAGTTAACAAAACGTAGCGAGTCCACCTTCTCGGCTGTCAGTACCCAGCTAAATGCTGACGGCTGAGTGCTGAAAATGACCTGCAAGTGCAGAAGTTCGGATGTTTTCGGACTTCTGCAATTTTAGTTTTTGGAATGCTGTCTTCAACCTTAAAATTTGCAAGATTATGGCAGGAGCTTTAGATCGGATCGAGCGAGATGTCGCGGCACTCGAAGAAGCGATCGCCACGATTGCCACCGAGTTTGATCGCGCTTACGCCAGCTACCGAGAAATCTTGGGTCGAGCTGCCCGACAGCAACTCATTCTGGCGTGTTTTCACATTTGTACCCAAGCGTACCCGGAATCGTTTCTGAAATTGAATTTCAGCCAACGAGAGCACCTTCAGCAAAAGATTCGTCAAATCGCGGATTGGGGGAAGCAGGAATTAGAGCAGCTCGGAGGTGGCATCCACTCCGAGCTGCAGGCAGATGAGACCCCGACAGCAACAGACCCCTTTCCAGAGGAGTTGGTTGATACCGACTCGATGCTGTCATTGCCGACGCCGAACGAACCCTTTGAGGAGGACGATTCTTCCCTGAGTCCTCCCGAACGGGTAATGAGTTGGCAGCAACAGATGGAAATGGCGATCGCCCAAATCTTACAAACCCTGTCCGATCGCGCCAATCGCTTGTTACAGCAATCGGGCATCCTCACCGAGCGGTTACCCGCCACGATTCTCGAAGCAGCGAAAGCGGAAGGTCTCGATGCGGTGGGCGGCGTGCCGAACTTACTCAATTTGACCATCGAAACCGAAAATGCCGAAAATCCCGATCTCCCCAATGTCACCCACATCGTGGCAATTAACCTGCGCTTAGCAGAAATCGAACTCGCCGAACCCAATTGCAGCGCTTGGCGCACCCAAATTCGCCAGCTTTCCCACCGATTGAAGAGTTTGGCGCAGCAGTACGAGCGCAAGCGCAACGAGCAAGCTGTCGCTCAAGCGGAATCGGCATGGCGATCAAGTTGGTTCGACGGGTAAACGGCGAGGAGATCCCCAGAGCGGTCGATTTTGCGATCGCTTGTATGCGAACATAATAAGGTTGTCGGGCGATCGCCAGCCGGAATCCCCATCGGAAACACCGACGGGTTGCTGTTTCGTCTCGGCATTGTCCTGAAGAGATCGAATTGAAAAGATCCCCATTCCCAGATCGTACTTGAGTTAAACAATGATGAAAGTTGGAGATCGCGTTCGCGTTATTGAGTCTGTAATTGTCTACCACCACCCCGAACATCGCAATCAACCCTTCGATCTCAAAGGCAGCGACGGAGAAATTGCCAGCATTCTCGAGGATTGGCAAGGCAGACCCATTAGCCCCAACTTGCCCGTTGTTGTCAAGTTTCGTCAGTTTAAAAAACCGCTAACCGCTCACTTCCGCCCCGAAGAGTTGGAGTGCCTGCCGGAATAGGCTGAGTAGTCCGGTTGGCAAGGGGAAAACTGTAGGTTGGGTTGGGCTGAGTCCGCAGATCCAATCTAGAGCAATCGCTACTTGGGTTAGGATGTGACGATCGGGAGAAGCATTTGCATCAACTTTGTGGGTTGGCGGACAAGAGGGTCGGGCAAATGCTTCTCCCCTACAGGAATTCGTCCTCATGAAAGTGGCAACGGCTATACAAAATCCCGATCTCGATCGAGCGATCTCAATGTGGGGCAGGGTGAGTGATTTACCCATTACCCATTCGACATTTGCTGTTTCTTTTCCTTCTTCAAATCCCGAGTTCCCAAAGCCGCCAGTTCCGCATCCATTAAGGTTTTCCCCGTCGCGGCTAGATATACATCGTCCAAACTGGGGCGAGATTGAGCGATGCTGAAGGTGGGCAATCCAATCTCTTGCAGCACGGTTTGAATGGTCAGCAAAGCGTTGTTTTCTCCTGCAACCACTAAATTGAGAGAATTGCCTTGAGCGGTGTTGAGGATGACTTCTTTGACGAAAGGCAAGTCTAAGAGGCGAGCTTTTGCTTTCTCGGCTTCGTCGTCAGGGGTAAATTCCCGAATTCGCAGCGTCACGCGATCGCCCCCGACTTTATCCTTGAGTTCCGATGGCGTTCCCACATCGATAGTAACGCCTTTGTCGATGATGCCTACCCGATCGGCTAAGGCATCGATTTCTTCGAGATAATGACTGGTAATCAATACCGTCGTCCCGTTTTCCCGTAGTTTCCGCAGGAAATCCCACACGGCAATGCGGCTTTCGATGTCCAGTCCCACCGTCGGTTCGTCGAGTACCAGCACCTCCGGTTGGTGCAGCAATCCCGCCGCCAGATCCAGACGCTTGCGCAATCCGCCGGAATAGGTTCCCGTCAATCGATCGGCGTAGTCTTGTAGGTCTAGTAAGCTTAAAACCTTATCGATGCGATCGGCAATGGTGGCGCGGGGAATGTGGTAGAGTGCCGCTTGCAGTTGCAGCAATTCGCGTCCCGTGAGCATCTTATCGATCGCCACCTCTTGCGCCACGTATCCCAGCAGGCGGCGGGCGATTTTCGGTCGATCGATCGCGCTAATGCCGCAAACTTCCACCCGTCCCGCATCTGGCAAACTCAGGGTGCACAGGCAGCGAATGGTGGTGGTTTTACCCGCACCGTTGGGACCGAGCAAACCGAAGATCTCACCCGGTTCGATGGTGAAAGAAACATTCTCGACGGCTGTCGCGGAGCCGTAACGCTTTTGCAGATTTTCGACTAAAACGGCTGGAGCCATAATCATGAGTGCGGTGCGAGACCGACAGATACCCTTTGTTAACAGATTGTAATACTTTTGGGGCAATTCGGGTATCGAGCAAGATCTTAGACAAGAATATACTCCAGCCTGTGGAATTCGCTAATTGTCCACCGAAGATGAAGCGAACTCAAGCACTTTGATTTTATGCTTTTTACTAAAACATGGACACAACTGGACTCGAACCAGTGACCCCTACGATGTCAACGTAGTGCTCTAACCAACTGAGCTATGCGTCCGAACGGATAACTATCATAGCATAGGCTCGCTGAATTTTGCAAGCCTCCACCGCTACGAAGCCCGATCGCCTAGCTAAGGGCGGTATAGCTAAAAATCCAATAGCGCATCAATCCCAGGCGGCTGACCCATTCGATCGAGGCGGTTGCCCGATCGGATTCGGGGTTTCCGGTCGATCGAAAGACGCGGCGCACCACGGGATAGGTGGGTAGGGTGTTGACGGTGATATCTTCTTCTAAGATGGGGGTAAATCCCGTCGTGCGCCCTAAATTCCGGTAGTCAGCGACGGTATAGGTACAGTCCACCGATCCGTAAGTTTCGGCAACCCCAGTTTGGAAAACCTTCGGCAATCCTTTCATAATTGCCAAGGTGATGGGCAGGGGAACGAAATCGCAGAGGGTGAGTTTACCTCCGGGTTTGAGGACGCGCCGTGCTTCTTGGAAAAAGCGATCGCGGCTGGGAAAATGAAAGATACATTCGACTGCCAGGACGACATCGAAGGAGTTGTCGGCGAAGGGAAGCTGACAGGCATCGCCTTGGACGAATTCGATCGTGTTGCCGTTGCAGGGTTGGACTTGTTCCCGTGCCCGATCGAGTTGGCGTCCGTCGATATTCAAACCCACCAATTCCATGTTAGAAAAGCGATCGTTCAAACTGGCGATCGTTCCCCCAAACCCGCAACCGCAGTCGAGAAGGCGCAATCCGTCGGTTGCCCCTGCCGCATCGCACACTCGTTGTGCCAGACGTTCGGCAGCGAGGGCGAAATCTTCGTCGGAACCGTCGGCAGTATTGGGATTTGCCCAATATCCCCAGTGGACGTGGCGTCCAAACACGCGGGTGACTTCGGGATTTTGTTGGCGCAACCCTTCAAAGAGGCGATCGAAATAGGGTAAATTCGCGGTCATGGGTTATTTTATTAGTTATTGGTTATTTAGTGTTTGGGGTTGGTCATTTGTCATGGGTTATTGGTACAAAGATTCTCCCCGTGTCTCCTTTCCCCTGCTCAAGAAAGCTCCCCCTGCACACGTCTTACTGAAATTACGGCGCCAAGAAAAGACCCATGGTATCGTTGGCACTGACATCGCACGCGAGTTGCTCGTTCACTTCAAAATAGCTTTCGGCTAACTGGCGATTGATGACGTTCACGCAGCGTTGGGTGTAGGTTTTGGGAGCTTCTGGGGTTCCGAGGGCTAAAAAGACTCGACCGGGGTATTCGGCATCGCCTTGGGGGCGAAATGTCATCGTATTGTCCGGGGATTCCGGCATGGAAAAGATCGACTCTTCAGGGGAAATACCAGCCGATAGGGTCGTCCAAGTTTGGGGTTCCGAACCCAGGGGAAAACTCGTAACTTGTAATCCCATTTCGTTTTTTTTGGAAGCGGACGGCGTAGCTGCGTCCGTCGCCGATGGCTTGGCGTTGGGCATCTCGGAGGAATTGTCGGACTTGTTCAGCGAGGAGGTTAATTTTGGTTTCCTCGAGAAATTTGAGGAAATTGGGAATGGCGATCGCCGCTAAAATCCCCAGAATTATTGTAATCACTAACAGTTCGATCGCAGTATACCCGGCTGACGACGATTTCGGGTTATCGATCGAGGGTATCGATTGGCAACCGTTAATCGTTCTCATCGATGCTCCCGTCCCTGTTTTTCTCGATCGCCTCGGTTTGCTCTCCCACAGGACGTTCCACCCCACGCAAACGTTCCTCGGCGACTGGCAACCACCGTTTCTCGTCGGCATGAGTTCGGGAGGCAAATTTGCGACAGAATTCCCAGTTCTTCAGGGCATCGTTCCCGCGTCCTCGCGCTTCTTCCAGTTGCGCCAGGAGGCAGTAGGCAGATGATCGCTCGGTTTTGAGGGCGATCGCCGTTTTTAAATAAGTCTCGGCATTAACGATCGATCAAGGGGCAGAAATTACAACCATTACTTAACATCGTTACGGGTTAAGACCGTTTCGGCTAGAGATGAGCTAGGGGAATGGGAGGATAAAACAACGTCAGTACGGGATAAGAGATTTTCGGGTGAGGGCTGGTAATGGGTAATCGGTAGCAAACCACTTATTCCTTAAAATCACCAACCCCAAACCCAAGCGATCCCCTTATCGTCCGGAAATCAAGGGACGGGCAACGAAGTACCCGACCCCAAACGCACCGATAACGATCGCCAACACGATCGTCAAAAACCATTTTTTCTCCCCCACTTCTTCCCCGGTCATCTCAAACGGATTGGGATTGGCAGGTTGTTCGGTCACCGCTTGCAGAGACGAAAGTTGCCCTGGCGTGGTGGCAGGCAAACCGTTAAACTCTAGAGAGCGTTCGCGTAGCGCCTCCAAAGGAGTATCGCCCAATTCAAAAGATTGAGCCACATTACCCATATGCTGCACGGAAGTAACCACCTTCGCGATTTCCGACTTCAGTTGCTGGTTTTCGGTGGAAAGCTGCTGGTTGTCTCGGCTCAGTTTTTGGTTTTGTTCGTGGAGAGAGTCCAGCAAGGTCTGGGTGGCTTGCAATTCGGCTGCCAGTTCCCGATAAACGGCAAGGGGAACGGCGCGAGCGTTAGCGCTAACTCGATCGGGCGTTTCGCGAGAAGGGCGGTTAGATTTGGGCATAAGTCGCTCTCTGAGTTAAATTAAACGATACGGTTTGAGGCGATAAACTGAGCTATTGAAGCTAGTAACACTATGCCCTAAAACCCGTACCTTGAAAATCATTCTGCCCGTTATTAGGGCTTATAGCAGAGGGTTCCAAGGCAGAAGGAAAAGGGTTAACCCATGTGGGTTTCTAAGTTTTGCTATTGTCCTAACACTCCTGGCTACAGCTATAATTCCACTGTTCGATTCGATCAGTATTTTCCTAACACAGCCATGACTCATTCTTCCGGTTCGCCCAATCTTGCCACCTCCGATACCAGTTCGCTGTCTCCCACTTCGACGATGAAGTACGGCGAACGCGAAATTGCCGAAGGACAATTGATAACCTTTCCCAACCCCCGGATGGGACGACGCTACGATATTCGCATTACCTTGCCGGAGTTTACCTGTAAGTGTCCGTTTTCAGGCTATCCCGATTTTGCCACCATCGACATTACCTACGTCCCCGACGAGAAGGTGGTGGAGTTGAAAGCGCTCAAGCTGTATATCAATAGCTATCGCGATCGCTACATTTCTCACGAAGAATCCGTCAACCAAATTCTCGATGACTTCGTTGCCGCCTGCGATCCTCTAGCCGCGACGGTTAAAGGCGATTTTTCCCCCAGAGGCAACGTTCATACCGTTATCGAAGTCCAGTACGAGAAGAAGGGGTAATTGGTAATTGGTAATCCAAAAAAACTTATTACTTATTACTTATTACCCCTTACCCCTAAATCAATCCTCTTCTCCTTCGTAATAATCGCCGTTGGGGGCTTCGCTGCCGCCGCCGATGGGGGCGAGATCGATTTGCTGGCGGTAGTAATCGACGCTTTTGACTTGTACGTCTACCCGATCGCCCAAACGGTATTGCTTGCGGTTTTTGCGTCCCACCAGGGTTTGCTGGCGCGATCGATACTCGTACCAGTCGTCTTTGAGGGAGGAGACGTGAACCAACCCTTCCAAGCGTTCGGGGGCGCGTCCTTGCTCGCCCGATTCCAGTTCCACGAAGAACCCGTAAGACTGAACCCCAGTAATCAAGCCTTGGAAGACTTCCCCGGTTCGTCCCTTCATCGCCCCGGCTTTTTGCAAGCCTTGCCAATCTTCTTCAGCTTCGATCGCCAACCGCTCTCGATCAGTCAGAGAAATCACCACTGCATTCATCCGCTCTTCCAATTCCTGCTGTACGTCGGGCGGCAGGACGTTCCAGTTGATATTCCCCTGGGCGGAGGAATGGTGCAGATCGACCCGTTCCTTCGATCGGGTGGAGCGGCGATCGCGCCCTCGCTCGAGTAAGGCGTGGAGCGAGTGTTGTACCAGCAAGTCGGCGTAGCGGTGCAGGGGAGACGTCCAGTGAGCGTACCCGCTTTCGAGAGCTAAGCCGAAGTGCAAGCCCGGTTTGGTGCTGCACGCCGTGGGTTTGAGGGTTGCCTCTAACAGATAGGTGAGGATTTTCTCATCCTCGGATTCGGTAAACTGCTCGGTAAACTGTTTGAAATCCGTGGAATAGACGGTTTCCTCGTCTTCGATCCACAATTCCACGCCCATATTGCTCGCCAGCTTCATCACATCTTGCACGTCGGCAATATCCGGCGCTGGATGGATGCGGAAAATGGCGGGAATGCCCAACGCTTGCAGGTGTTCTCCCGCGCATTGATTGGCGAGGACGACGAACTCGCACATCATCGCTTGCGGTTTGGAGAGAGGAGCCAGGACGAGAACGCCCACGGGATTTTCGCCGTCGAAATGGTTATCGTGTTCGGGCAAATCCAACTCGAACGCTCCCCGTTGCAGGCGTTGGTCGCGCAGCGCCCGACTCAGCTTCCACAGCCGATCTAGGGTGGGGGCAACGGGTTCGGGCATCTGGGGCACTTCGGCGCCTTCTGCCTCGAGAATGGCTTGCGCGTGGGGATAGGCAATGTGACAATCGACGGCGACGACGCTTTTTTGAATCTCGAATTCTACTAATTCTCCGGCTTCGTCAAGGGTCATCAGCAGCGACAGCGCTAACCGTTCTTGTCCGGGGACGAAGGCGCAGGCTTGGCGGACAGCATCCGGCAGCATGGGAAACAGGGTTTTGCCCAGAAAGATGGAGGTTCCCCGCCGTTGGGCTTCGCGATCAATGGGCGTATCCAGTTCGATGCGGGCGGCAACATCGCTCACGTGCAGGGCAACTTGCCACAACCCTTCTCGATCGAGGGCTTTGACGCTGATGGCGCGTTCGGGTAGGGCAGTTTCGCCGGACTCGGGAACCAGGGCGATGGTGAAGTCCCCTCGCAAATCCTGGCGATTTTTGCGAGCGTCCGCACTGAGTTTTTCCGACAGGTTAGCGGTCGCATCCAGGACTCTCGTGGAGAATTTCCGGGGTAAATCGTGCTTGCAACAGACGATATCGATATCGTTGGCGGCTTCGGCGTCGCTGCCGAGAATTTGCACCACCCGACCGAGGGGACGAGCGCCGCCGAGGGGATAGCGCACCACTTCCACGTGAACTAAGTAATCGATCGCCTCTTGCAAGTTGGGATCGTGGGGTAGATCGATTTCAAATAGGAGGCGATCGTCGAGGGGAACGGCGCGGAAGCCGTCTTCCACGTCTTTGATGCGCGCTAAAACGCTGGGATTGGCGCGTTCGAGAATCAGTTTCACTTCCCCTTCGGGCGATCGGCGGCGACTACCTTCTTTGATCACCTTCACCAGCACCCGATCGCCGTTCCAGGCGTTACTCAGATGGGATTCGCGGATGTAGATATCTTCTGCCCCTTCGACTTCCTGAATGGCGAAGCAGAATCCCTTGCTGGAACACCGCAGCTTGGCTTCGACTACATCTTCTTCGTACTCCCGTCGATACCGTCCCCGATCTTTGGCGAGGACGCCGATTTTTTCCAGGACATCCAGGACGATTTGCAGTTTGCGCAAATTTTCGTCATCTTCGCATTCCAGTTTTTTTTCTAAAACCTTGGGAGCGACTAACTTATCATCGCTAAAATTCGAGAGTAGTGTTGCGATTGAAAATTCCATTGAAGCTATTAATCCTTACAATTTCGACGGGTCTGTGGGTGCTGAAAACGGTGCCTTGCGGGAGTCTGATCGACAGTTCGACATCCTCCTCCGACCGAGACCCACCGACTTCTGAAGTTTCCCCACCGCCCCCATCCGATTTCAGCCGCTAGACGCGACTGGCGATCCGCACCTAAAATCGTGGGAACCGAACTTGCGACGGATCTGGTGCAAGGGGTGGGAAAATGAGAAGCCAAAATGGGACGATGCGCTCTTCATCGGGTCGGTGTTGAGGGAGCTTCCTGGGGGAAGTGCTGGCGTCGCGCGAACCCAGGTGGAGGGTGATCGATCCGAGGAGGAAATGCGCGAGCTAAAACTGCAAACGTCGAACGCGCCGATCGGCTTTCCCAGGAGAGGCTACGCGGTTCTCCCGAGAAGGGGCTGCGCGAACGGCAACGGACTGCCAAGTCGGTGCAGAATCTTTTTTATTCTAGGTTTAACCGTCCTTTTGGCACAAGTCATTGTAAAAAACTTCACGGAGAGGAGATCGTGTGGCAGCAATTTCGAGTTCGATATCCCACGGGCAGTTTAACCGCAGAATTAATTCAAATTCACGAGGGATGGTTTGTGGTGCGGGCGATGGTGCGAATTGACGATCTCATTGTGGCGACGGGGTTAGCTGCTTCCCAAACTGTGGAGGAAGCCGAAGATCGCGCTAGATCTCGCGCCCTCGAACTCTTGGGGTTGTCGGCATCTGCGGAATCTCCTGCACCAATTTCCCCGCCGACAACCCATCCCGCCCCCGTTCGCGAGATGCCCGTGGAAATGCCCCGCCCGCGTCCCAGCATACCATTGCCCGAGGTCGAGGGCGATCGCCAACAGCCAGAATCGCCCCAGAGCGATTTGATCGACCTGCCCGCAGACCTCGCCCCCCCCACCGACGACTCCGATTTGATGATGAAAACGACCGTAGAGATTCGGCGTTTGGGGTGGAGTACCGAACAGGGACGCCATCACCTGGAAAGCACCTACGGCAAGCGATCGCGCCAACACCTCACCCGAGAGGAATTGCTGGATTTTTTGCAATATTTGGAGACGTTGGAATGATAAACAATTCCGGAGGGGCGTAGGTGAAGCCAGCGCGATGAGCGCTGAGCATTTGGGCGATCGCTCATCAGACAAGACTCAAAGCTAAGATTCTGCGCCCGCTTCGCTTTGCCCGCCGATGATGCCAAAAACACCACATCGATACATTCCCCACACCCGCCCGGAGATTAATCTCCGGGCTAATAAACGATCTCCGACCCATGGCGAATGCTACTTCACATCAGTTAGGGAGTGTCAATCGGATAGACTCATTTGACCGCGATATCCGGTGACGATGCGCGTGCCGTCTTTGAGGACGTGAATCTCGATTTGGTCGCTCGCCCAGTGGATGCGGTCTGCCAAGGCGGGGTTGAAGACGCGAACGCGCTGGTTGCGAGACGAGACGGGAGAATCGGGGGCATGGATGGCTTGGGATTCCACGTAGGGACCGTCTACTAAGATATCGAGTTGTTCGAGTAATTCTGCCGCACCGGGAGGGGCATTGGGCGATCGCAATTGTCCCAACGTAAAACCGCTAAATGACATGACATTGAGACCGACGGCTTTGAGTTGGCGGGCGAGTTGTGCCAAGGCGGGTGCTTGCCAGAAGGGTTCGCCGCCGGAAAAGGTGATGCCTTCGTTGCGAGGATTGCTGGCGATTTTGGTAGCTAATTCGTCCACGGAAATCAGTTGGTTGATTTCAAAAGACCAAGATGCCGGATTGAAGCATCCGGGGCATTCTCGCTGGCATCCCTGCACCCACACCACCGCCCGACAACCGGGTCCGTTGACTTCAGATTCGTCTACATACCCCATAATGTTGAGGTATCCGGGGGGAATTTCCACGGGGGCGTTGGAGGCATAAGCCGTTCGATCGCTCATGGTTTTCTC
>DVED01000158.1 GCA_015295945.1 Oscillatoriales cyanobacterium M59_W2019_021
CCTCGCCGTCGTCCACTGGCTGATTCGTCTCGGTTTCACCCAAATGGCAGACTGGAGTAACTGGCAAAGCGTCCCCAACAGCCGCAAATGGATGCGAGTGGCGACGAAATGGGTGCGATCGGATTGAAAAGTTCCCAATAACCGAGTTTGCTCCTGGCTAATGGAATAACTCACATACCCTAAGATATCTGCCTAACTTTAAGTCGCGATCGGCTTTGAAAACTCCACCCGCCCAGAGATTAATCTCTGGGCTAATAGCAAAACTCATCTAAAGATGACTGAATCAGGAAAGGTTTTCATTCTACAAAGCGCGGACTTAAGCTATTAGCCCCGTTCGCGCAGCGTTTCCGTAGGAATGACTTAATTTCGGGGCGAGCTTTCAGATAAATTGAGTATTAATCTCCCCTCTCCCAACGTTGGGAGAGGGGCTGAGGGTGAGGGCAATCAACCCTTCCCATTCCCATTCCCGTGGGAAACCAAGACCTGTTCCGCCACCTTATCCGGCACTTGCTGTAAGTGGTCGTACTGCCACTGGAAGAAACCAACCCCCATGGTCAGCGATCGCAATTCGACGATCAAATCTTGCATCTCAGCCTGGGGTAAATAAGCAGAAATCTTATCCCAATTGTTCCAATCCGAGAGCGCTTCGTACCCGAGAATCTGACCGCGACGACCGCTAATCAGTTGCAACACCTTAGAGGTAAACTCATTCGGCGCGGAAATTTCGATCGTCACCACAGGTTCCAATAGTGTCGGTTCGCATTTCGCCATGCCTTCCTGCATCGCCAAACGCGCCGCCTGCTTGAACGCCTGTTCGGAACTGTCCACGTTATGATACGACCCGTTGGTTAGCGTCACCGCCACATCCACCACCGGGAAACCCAACGGTCCGTGTGCCAGATACTCCCGCACGCCAATTTCCACGCCGGGGATATACTGTTTGGGAACCACGCCGCCGACAATGGTTTCGCTGAATTGGAAACCCTCGCCGCGCGGTTGGGGTTGGATGTTCAGGTACACGTCGCCGTACTGTCCGTGTCCGCCGCTTTGGTGCTTGTAGCGTCCCCGAACCGATTCCACGGGTTTGCGGATGGTTTCCTTGTACGCCACTTGCGGCAGGTGCGTCACCATCGACAGGTTGTACTTGCGCCGCAACCGTTCCAGGGCAACTTGCAGGTGAATTTCCCCTTGTCCCCACAGGATAATTTCGTGGGTGTCGCCGTGCTGTTCCCACGCCAGGGAGGGATCTTCTTCCCGAAGTTTTGCCAGTGCCGCGCTGATTTTCACCTCGTCGTCGCGTTTTTCTGGGGTAATCGCCAGGGCGAAAACCGGGGCGAGTTGGGGGGCGCGGGGCAGTTCGCGATCGATTTTTTCCGGACTTAACGTTTCCCCAGTTTGCACCCCGTTCAACCGACTGAGGGCGACGATTTCACCGACGTGCGCTTCGTTGATGCTATTTTGCTGCTGCCCCATTAGGCGATACATCCCGCCGTGGCGGACGCCGTTGAGCGACATCCCGTCGGTGAGGGTTCCCTGCCAGACGCGCACCAGAGACAGTTTGCCCCCTTGCGGCGTATAGTAGGTTTTAATGACTTGAGCGATCGGCGTATCCCCGGTTTTCTGGAGTTTGCGGCGATCGGCTGTCAGAGAAGGTTCCGGCGCTTCCCGCACCAAGGCATCGAGCAAGTGGCGCACGCCGTAATCCTGTTCGGCAACCCCCAAGAACACGGGAACGATTAAATCCGCGCCCAATTCCATCTTCAAATCTTTGATAATTTCGTCCTGAGGCGGATCGATCTCTTCTAAGAGTTCTTCGAGCAAATGGTCGTCAAAGTCGGCTAAGCCTTCCAGCATTTCCTGACGCGCTGCTTTTTCTTCTTCGTGCAGCGACTCGGGGAAGGGAACGGGATCGGCAGGAGCGCCGGGATGGTAGTGAAACGCTTGCTCGCTGACTAAATCGATAAATCCGAGCAGTTTGTCTCCCTGTCCGATCGGGTATTGATGGGGAACTAAAGGACGGCTGGAAACAGATTTTAACGCTTGCAAAACGGTGTTGTAAATCGACCCTGCCGATTCGTTACTTCCGGCAGTGGCGCGATTCATTTTGTTGACGAAAACCAGGTGTGGAATTTCCCAGTCATCGAGAAATTTGAAGAGGGGAGCGAGGGTGAGAACACGGTTGGGATCGGGTTCGCAAACGACGATCGCCGCTCCAACTCCCATCAGCGCGTTGTAAGTTTCTTGGGCGAATTCTACCGATCCCGGACAGTCGAGAAATGTAAAATTAATGCCTTTGTATTCAGTGGTGGCGGCAGCAACTTCGACACTCATCTGCCTTTTTTGCGCCTCGGGATCGCCATCGCCAACGGTATTTCCATCGGCGATGCTGCCTTTACGAGAAATCGCTCCGGTGACGAATAATAAACTTTCGAGTAAGGTGGTCTTTCCACTCAAATACGGACCGACGATCGCGACGTTTCGCCAGTCCGATACACCTTTTTGAGTCATAATTGCCTCCCGAAATCTAAAGAATTTACGATAATTCCGTTGAATGGATCTCGAGGAGGCGTTCCCATTGGCAATCCTATCCGTCGATCCCCATCCACACTACAGTAGATTTCTGTATGCCCCTATTATCTAGCGCTTAATTGATTCTTAATACCGATCGCAGTCAGTCTTAACACAAATCCGAACTATCTTTAAGTTTTTCAAACTAGTTTAGAGTTTTGCAATTTTTTGTATCGAAGAAGGCAGAGGACGGCGATCGGCGTTCAGTGACCAGTGACCAATAGGTAATACTCCTGGGTCGTCGCTGCGCGAACGGTAATCGGTAGAAAGCCACTTATTACTTATTACTTAAAATTCCCAACCCCAAACCCCTCTTCAATACACCCAAGGAATCAACTTCTTCACCCGTTGCCGATACTCCGTGTATTCGGGATATTTTTCTTGCAACCAGACTTCTTCCTTGCTCGCCTTCGTATCGAAAAACACGAACAACACCGCCACTCCCATCATATGGGAAAGACTCCACAAGGCGATCGACCCTGCCAACGCGCCCAAAATCAACCCACCATACAAACAATGTCGGACGATGCCATAAACCCCCGTCTGCACCAACACCCCATCTTCCCTGGGATACGGTAACGGCGTCAGACTCTTCCCCAAATCGAGCAAACCTTTACCAATGAGGACTATTGCCCCCATCCCCAACATCGCCGCCACTCCCCAACTCGTCCATCGCAGTCCCGCAGAACCGAGATCCCAAGGACGATAGACGGGTAACAAGACAAACCCAACCATCAGCAATCCCTGGAGGAGAACCCAATATTCGCCTCGTCCTCCCCGCCAAGACTCGCGGTTCAGTCCCCAATCTGTCAAAAATTTCATCTTTGAATTGGTCATTGGTCATTGGTCATTTGGGGTTTGGGGTTGGGGATTTGGGGTTGGTTAGTTGTTAGTTGTTAGTTGTTTCTCTCCCCCTGCTTCCCTTGCTCCCCCTGCCTCCCCTGCCTCCCCTGCTCAAGAAAGCTCCCCCTACTCTCCTGCTGGTTTCTCCTCAAAACACGGGTTCCCCCATAAAATTTCCCGGCGGACTGTAGCGACAGACCAAAATATTGTTTCCCTCTGCCGTGGCGATTCCGCAACCTACAGCCGTTGTCTCTCGCCACACCATTTGCGTGTAATGCCCGACATCCGACCAATCCCCGGTGGAACTGACATCGGGGAACGTGCCGCCGATAAAGTACTGTTGTTCCTCACCCCAAGCTTCCACCATATCCGTATAGGAATAAAAGCCAGAGGTTCCCATCCATAAGTTTTCCCCTTGACCCGTATTTTCCGAGTGTTGCAGTCTTCCTAAAGAAGCCAGATAATCCGCCCACTCTTGTGCGTCGCTAGCTAAGGCATCCGACCAGGACAAAGGGGGTACGTCCACTTCGGCGCGATATTGGTTGTGAGCGTTGAGAATCGCTTCTGACATTGTATTTTGGGCGATCGCTCGATCGGCTATTGCTGTATGGGCGATCGTCATTCCCAAGGCGATCGTTCCCACAATCGCCGCACCCTGCATCGATAAACGGGTCATAGCTGTTACCTCTTCCGATACATCAGTCCATTACCACATCCTTATCGTAACGCCGATCGGCTGTGTTCCATATAGGTATACTACATGATACGGATTTTACTCGTACTACATTTCGCGAGAGAAACGGGCGATCGGGCTTCCCGTCAAGACTCCAAAATCCTTTATATACAGGACTTACGCAGCCACGCTACTCATGGGGGTGATGGTGGGTTACGCTCCGCGCTTCACACCCTACAGATGGAGGCGTTGCGTAAGTCCTAATATACAAAGACTGAACCGATTAAAAAAAAATTATCCAACCCCTTGACACGACTGTAGTATTTATGTAGCATGTATTTAAGCGAGCGGGAAAGAGGCTCCCAAGCCAACCCCCAAACGCAGCCAGAACCTTGAAAACTGAATAAGGAATAAATAAGCCACTGAAAAGGCATCATTTCCGAGTCAGCTATTCTATTTAGACTGGATCTTCATGGATTTAGGGTGTATAGTTCTCCATTCACTGGAGGAACAGCAGAATAGCTTTCAACTCTCGGGAAATTTTGTAAGTTGAATTTTGTAAGTTGAAAAAGGGGGCGATCGATTTCTTTTTTGTTTTTCAATTTACCTAAAATGGCGATCAAAAATTCCTTGGAGTATTGCCGTAAATTCAGCGTGTCCTAATTTTTAGAGCCTACATACTGAGTACGAGAGGAACGGTACTACCGCCATGCGGTAGGCGCGTGAGAACGGGGAGGGCGAAGAACCTGGGAGGTTGGCTTGAAAGTAGCCATCCTTTAAAGAGCGTGTAATAACGCACCAGCGGAGTTCCCTTAGTAACTGAGAAAGCGCATTAATGCTCTGGTCACTTACACGCTATTTTCGCGATCTTCCTGGGGATTCACTTCGCGATCGCCATTACAACAATGACAATGAATAACATTCTTCAAAAGGATGCAATCTCTTCTCGAGCAGAGGGAGAAGAACAGCAACTAGCAACTAGCAAATAATCAATAACCAATATGGAAGATGCCGCCGACGGGACGGTAACTAGTCTTGAAAACTAGAGTACGGCAGGGATGTCGTAGGGGTATGCGCTTAGGCGCAGGCTCCGCCAACGATTCCTCCATCTTCCTCCAACCGCTAGAGGCTGAAAAGTGAAGCACCGTGCTGATAACGCGGCGATAGGAGGAGCAGTACCTCCCTAGCGGATTTCTATTTCTTGCTTGCCGAATGCAAGATGAGATCCTGTATTCCTTATTGGTTAGGAATTCGATTGATCGAATTCTACAAGCACCGTAAAATCCAGATCTCGAAACTATACATCGCGCTATCATCCATTATCCAATCGTCACGAAATTCCCGCGTAATTCGTCTACCGATACGCCGGAAACTAAACCGAGTACCGTGTTGGTTCCGGTAATGGAAATGGCAATACTCAGCGGTACTTCCGAACTAATGGCAACCGTCACTTCTGAGAAGGTGAGGTTGGCTTCTGTCAGTCCGCCAGTCAAACCAATTTTGTCAGCACCGGGGGTAAAGTCCGTCACCGCATCGACTCGTAAAAAGTCCAGTTCGGAATTGAGAGAAGTTGCCGTTTCCGTGGATAAAACCAGGGTATCGCTGCCGTCGCCGCCACGCAATAAATCCCGACCGAAACCGCCGTCGAGGAGGTCGTCTCCCGCTCCTCCTTCGAGGGTATCGTCTCCAGTTTCCCCAAAGAGGCGATCGTTTTCCGTGCCGCCATCGACAAAATCGTTGCGGAGTCCACCCCGCAGTTCATCATCTCCTGCCCCCCCGGAGATAGCATCGTCCCCCGGCGTTCCCAGTAATACATCCGCTTCTGGCGTGCCGAAAATTGCCGAACCGATGAGGAAGATACTCGAACTGGGAGCTTCCCATCGACCCAGAAGCGGCGGCAACGTCACAGTTTGGACGATCGCATTTTGGTTCATCAACCAGAGAACGTTTGCCCCCGTCCCCGAATTGTGCCAGTGTAAATCGGCGTGACCGTCCCGGTTGAAATCCGCCGCCGATTCGATACTCCATTCTGGTTCGGGAACCAAGGGTAGGGGCAAACTCCCGACCAACGTCGTCCCGTCCATCAACCAGATTAAGTTTTCTCCGGTAGAGACGTTACGCCAGACGATATCCGTATCGTCATCGGCGTTGAATTTTCCCGTCCCCACCAGTTGCCAATCCGGCGGGGGAACGGGGGGCAAATTGGTTTCGGAGGCGATGGCGACGCCGTTCATCAACCAGACTCGGTTTTCTCCGGTAAAATAGTTGCGGAACACGATATCGGGGCGATCGTCTCCGTTGAAGTCGTCCGTTGCTTCGATGTGCCATTCCGGACCGATGACGGGCGGTAAATCCACCCCTCCGAGTAACGTCGTGCCGTCGAGTACCCACAGGAAATTCGCTCCGGTGGCATGGTCGCGCCACACCCACTCCACATTTTCATTGCCGAGGAAATTACCGCTTCCCGACAGGCGCAGGAACGCACCCGTCGCGGGAGGGTAAGCTACCCCTGCCGTCAGGGTGGGACCGGTCATTTGCCAGAGGATGTTGTTTCCGGTGTCGTAGTCGCGCCAGAGGATGTCTGGGTTGCCATCGCGATTGAAGTCGGACATGAATGAACGCTAAATTGCTAGGGTACGTAACACGATCGGCACGATTGAGCTATCTTCAGGGATCGACTGAGTGCCGATCGCTCTCAGGCTCGCACATGATTAGCTATCTTAAGGGTACGGTAGTCGCCCTCCAAAAACAGAGTGCCACTCGAGTGATTCTAACCTTAGAAGTGGATAGAGTCGGCTACGAGTTGCAAATCGTCCCGCGTTTGGCGCAGCATCTCCCACCAGGGGGGGAAACGCTACAGGTGTTTACCGAGATGCAAATTCGAGACGATCGACCGATTTTGTACGGGTTCGAGACGATGGCGCAGCGGGATTTGTTTCGCCAATTGGTGAGCGTTAGCGGGATCGGGGCGCAATTGGCGATCGCCCTGCTCGATACTTTAGCACTCCCGGATTTAGTCCAGGCGATCGTCTCCGGCAACACCCAACTGTTGTGCGCCACTCCTGGAGTCGGCAAGAAAACTGCCGAACGCATTGCTTTGGAGTTGCGGGCAAAATTGGCGGAATGGCGATCCGCTCAAGCTTGGGAAGCTTCCCCGGTTCTCAGTCCCGACATCCGCGACGATGTGGAAATGACCCTGTTGGCGTTGGGATATACGCCGGAAGAGGTGGTGCAAGCGTTAGGGGCGATTGCTGGAGATGAAGTGTTAGCCGACAACTCCGATGCTGAAGATTGGATTAAAGCGGCAATTGCTTTTTTAGCGAATGCTAGTGCGGAATAAAATAGTTTCTGCGTCTCCTCGAATAGATTACTGCCAAAGTCGAGGAACGAGATCGCGAACCCAGCAAGATAAGCCAGAAAACTCAGGAGGATATCGATTGGCAAATTCCGCAAAAACACTCGGCATCACGGTTCTTATCCGAATATTGGCTAACTTTTGTAAATCCGTGTTTGATTTTATCTCTTTGTAATAGTTAGTTGGAGTAATGTGAATGAAAACTCCATTACAAGCGATCCTCCAATGGTTGTTATACGATCGATTCTGACGAGCATTTACTTTCTGCAATCGACTACCCGGTCGAATCACTTCGCATGGAATAATTTTACCATAAGGCTTTCTTTCAATCTTAAAGCTTGTGTTTGGACAAGAATTATCCTGAATAAATCGTTTTATTTTTGCTGCCGTTCCATCTGAGGAACAATTTGTCCAGTCGTATTTCAAATGAATGTTAGGTGGCTTTTCTGCATTATTTTGCTCGAAACCAATTGCTATTAATCGACGGGAGAACTGATTTAAGAATTTGTGAAGTACGATTTCGGCAGGAATAATTTCTGGAGATTTAACTTCTGTGCCATTGAGTAATGGTTGGAAAGACTTAATTAATAAAGTTTCGGCTTCTGTTAAACCTTCTTGGTTCCAGGGAACCCAAGCAATTCTCACTGGAGTCTTTCGATCGATATCTTCGAGTTGATATCGACGATGATGATTTTTCCATCTAGTCGCTAGATTTGTAGCTTGTCCGATATACAGAATTCGGTCGTGAGAGTCGATCGCAAAATAAATCGCCGTGCAATTCGGAAGAGCTTTGACTTGAGATAAAGCAAAAAACGGGAGTTGGAACGGATCGAGAAACATAAATGTCTTGCCCTAGTCGGCTAAAAAAATTTTTGTAAGCCTTATATATTTAAAACCGATAATTACGATCGCCCACCCACAAACTGACGGGAACGGCATTGCCGCGATCGTCCACTCGAACTTCGACGACAAAGTTATTGCCGCGATTCTGGACTTGGATGATGTCGTTGTTGACGCGATCGCGGCGTTCTTCCGGCATATAATAACGCTCGATGCCGTAAGCGATCCGCTGTCCTCGAACCTCGCCTTTGAGGGCGATCTGATTGGCGGCTAAATCGGTGGGTTGCTTGGCGCTGATGCGAACGGGTTGCCAAGGCATGGGAGCGGTGACGGCTTTGACGATCGGGGCTTCCAGCACCAGGAAAAAGCTGAAGTGGCGCGGGTTTCTTCGAGACTGCCCGAATAATTCCTTGCCGCCGGGAAGCAGTTGTAAGCGATCGGGACGGGAAATTTCGTAACTGAGGGTTTGATAGTGTCCCCGCAGGGGATCGTAGGGATCGGCGGGAAGGGTTTGCAAGACTATGCGCTGCCCGGTGAGATACGTATAAGCATGATGGGCGGGGACGGCGACGACCAGGGCGGCTTGGAGGAGGAGGGGAACCCACAATCGCCACGCGCCGATTCCGTTGGAGGAGAGGGACGATGCTTCCGGGCGAGGGGGTGTTGGGGTGGGACTGTCAGGGGTCATGGGGCTTCCTCCTGAGATGATGGGGGAATCGATAACGGTTTGGATTTCTTCAACGTTTGCTCGAACGCCAGTCCGGCAACGATCGCACCTACACCACACAGCACAAAGACAAAGGATTTTAACAGCAATCCCGTATTGTATTCGAGCATCCGACTGACAATACTCAGGGATAACAGCAGCGTTCCTCCCCAAAAAGTGCGGCGAACGCCCGCCGCCAAGCCGTCTCGAACGAGGCTAATTGAGAATAAGAATAGCATAATATTCATCGAAATCGTGCCGAAAAGGGGGATGGGGGCGACGTGCAAATGCCAGAAGAGGAGCGTTCCAACGAGGAGGATGAGAGCGGCAACGGTTGGGCTATTCACGGCTCGCCATTGCTGGAATCGATCTTGAGTTTCGGGCGATCCTCCTGTGGAGTCGCCCGGCGAGCGTAACTGCAACCACCCTAAGAGGGTTAACGCACCGACAATGGCAATATCGACGATAAACGCTCGCAAAGATTGCCAGCGATCGAAGTCGAGATTTCCTAACTTTAAATAGTGCCAAATATTGAAGGAAAAAACGTATAGAACCGCACTGAGAAACAGGACGGCTAAGCGGCGGGCGATCGCCCGAAATCGACCCTCTAAAACCGAAGTCAGATGACGCCATCGCCCGAACTGCCAGAGGCGATCGCGATACGCCCAAAAGAGCGCGGGCGGGAGAGCGATCGCCAGTTCGATCGCCCATCCTTGGAAGCGGAGGAGATTGGCTAAAAATGAGGTCATCGCCGCGATCGCGCCCAGTCCGAAAATGGCGGGCGATCGACACCAGTATGCCAGGGGAATGAATACAAATAATCCCACTAAAGGCATATGTTCGACGATCGCTTTTCCCCAAGACCCTTCGGGGGCGATCGAACTGGAAGACAGCCCGATCCAGTAGCCGATTTGGAGGAGAATTGCCGCTAAAACGCCCAGGGAAGTCAACCGCAAACTTGCCGACATAAATGCCACGCCCAAACCCCACGCCAGAAACAATTCGTATAAATTTCCACTATCGCCAAAGAGTTGCGACATCAGCGCCATATTGGCTCCGAGGACGATCGCGCCCAATAGCAACAACCCTTGCCCTAATTGACGATACGATGGCGGCATCGTCGGTTTGCGCCACAAGTAAAATCCCGTCCCATTGACGCTGAAAAATAAACTTAACAATAAAATCAGCCGCGAAAATCGCGACCACGCCTCCCAATTTGCCGCCACGAAGATAATGGTTCCCACGCCCATTAAGATGCCGCCCAAGCTCATTAAGAGGGCGGTAAATCGATTTTTCGCCGAACTTTCGAGGTCGGAAAACTGATAGCGATCGGCAAGTTTCTCGTAGGTCGATCGATCGATGGTTCCTTCGCGCAACCAGCGTTCGGTTTCTTGGCGCAATTGACGGCGGAATTTCTCGGAAAGCACGATCTCAGGAGTTCGGGAGAGGAAGAGGGCGGGGGAAGCCGGGGAAGCCGGGGAAGCAAAAGTTTGCCAATCACCAATGACGAATGACAAATAACCAACCCCAAAACCCAAACTCTAAACCCCCAACCCCAATGACCAATGACTAACGATACAATCGATCTCAGTCAATGAATACATGAGTGTAGGTCTGCGATCGTGGGTTTTCAAATCGGCATACTCGGATTAGGTACGGTAGGAACGGGAACGGCGCGAATTTTGCTCGATCCGGCGGGACGGCATCCCCTGTTGCGGGAGTTACAGATCTCGCGGGTGGGAGTACGATCGCTCGACAAACCCCGTGCCGTCGAACTCCCTGCCTCTATGTTAACCACGGATTTGGAGGCGATCGTCACCGATGCCGATATCGATATTGTCGTCGAGTTAATCGGCGGATTGGAACCCGCACGATCGCTGATTTTACAAGCCATTGCTAACGGCAAGCACGTCGTCACTGCCAATAAAGCCGTGATTTCTCGGTTCGGAGACGAAATCTACGCCGCCGCCAACGAAAAAGGGGTGTACGTGATGCTCGAAGCTGCCGTCGGCGGTGGCATTCCGGTGATTCAACCCCTGAAACAAGCCCTCGGCGTCAACCGCATCAAGCGCGTCATCGGCATCGTTAACGGCACCACCAACTACATTCTCACCCGAATGCAGGCAGAAGGGGCGAGTTTTGCCGATGTCTTAGCCGACGCGCAACGGCTGGGATACGCCGAAGCCGATCCCACTGCCGACGTGGATGGGTTGGATGCCGCCGATAAAATTGCGATTTTGGCATCGATCGCCTTTGGAGGGCGCATTAAACTCGACAGCGTTTACTGCGAAGGGATTCGCAACGTCAGTGCCGCCGATATTGCCTATGCGGAAAAATTGGATTTTGTCATTAAGTTATTGGCGATCGCCCAAGAAGATATCCCCGAAGATTCGGGTTCCGGAACGCCCCAACAACTGCAAGTTAAGGTGCATCCCACCCTCGTCGCCAAAACCCACCCTCTCGCCAGTATTAACGATGTCTACAACGCGATTTTGGTGGAAGGGGAACCCCTGGGACAAGTGATGTTCTTCGGTCCCGGTGCCGGGGAAGGGGCAACAGCCAGCGCCGTGGTTGCCGATTTGCTCAATATCGCTGCCATCTTGCAAACGGAAACCGAACCCATTCCCCACCCCTTGCTGAGTTGCACCCACCAGCACTACTGCGCCATCGCCCCCGTGGAAGAGTCGGTCAGCCGCTTCTACGCCCGCTTTCTCACCCAAGATACCCCCGGCGTCGTGGGCAGTTTGGGAACCCTGTTCGGCGATCGCGGCGTCAGTTTGGAATCGGTGGTGCAAATCGGGATGCGCGATCGCCTCGCCGAAATCGTCGTCGTCACCCACGACGTACGCGAAGGCAACTTCCAGCAAGCGTTAGCCGATATTCGCCAACTCGAGGCGATCGCCGATATTCCCAGCGTGTTGCGCGTTTTGTAGTCGATCGGTTGAGGAATAGCGATTCTCGCCAAATTATAGTATTCAGCATTCAGCTAATGCGCTACACGCAGGCTAGCTCTGATGCGCTGAAGCACAGGCTGTGCCAACAGAGGAAACGCCTACAGCACCCAGCAATCGGCAAAAACCTGGCTATGTCTAGCTTTTCCCTTGGCAATACCTCCTAATCTATGTGCGTAGTGCCATAAAAATGGCTCTCCCAACACTGTGGGGGTAAATGTATATTGCGTATAAATGTCGGGTGGTGGGTTACGGCACGGATTCAAACGGACGGGTTTTTCCGATCGATCGTACCCGTGCCTAACCCCACCCTACGAAATATAAGGGCGATCGGAGTGAGAAGATCCGACGATGGAAGTTCGGTTTAGACAACTACACACTCCGTCTCAAAATTGTTACATTAAAACCAAGCAGAAACACGTCTGTTCTCGAAAGCATTCAACCTTTTCCCAACTCCATTGGGATTTCTTCAAAGCATCCCATCGATCGTTTTCGTTTGCATTCTCGATCGTCTCGTTTAAACCAAATCAGCCTCACGGGCTGTAAGGAGGTCAAATTGCAAAGTCCATTCAACCAATCTCAGGAATTTTTAGGCGACGAAACCCAAATGCCCAACCTCTTGTGGGATTATGTTCAAGGTTTGAGTCCGGAAGCAGTTTCCCAACTGTCTAAACCCACTTCCGCTGATGTCTTTCAGGTCATGGAACGAAATATCGTCGGATTGTTAGGAAATCTCCCGCCCGAACATTTTGGCGTGAGTATCACCACCAGCCGGGAACATTTGGGACGACTTCTGGCATCGGCAATGATGAGCGGCTATTTCTTGCGCAATGCCGAACAACGGATGGTGTTTGAAAATGTCCTGGCTCAAACCCCCAGTCAAAATCACGATACTCCATAGGAGCCACTGCGCGAACGCCGATCTCGTCAGCGACTCCCTGTGGGAGTATCGTCCGTTCGTCGTCCCCCTTCAATCTCGGCAGCTATTGTCAGCCGTTCGCCATCCCAGTAAATTTGAAAAGGGCGCACTGCGTTGCGCTCTTTCAATTTGCCGAGAAAACTGGGAATGACTGCTAAAAACCGATCGAAACCGATGAAGGAAAACGCGAGATCGATCGAGACAGTTGCCCTCCCCGAACTTCCCGTTACCCAACTGCGGCGAGATCTCCGGCAATGGTACGCTGAATCCGGACGCCGCTTGCCCTGGCGCGAGCGAGACGATCCCTATCTCATCTGGGTATCGGAAATCATGCTACAACAAACCCAGGTGAAAACCGTCATTCCCTACTACCAAAACTGGCTGAGTCGGTTTCCCGACCTGGCTACTCTCGCCAAAGCCGATCTCCAAGACGTTCTCAAAGCTTGGCAGGGTTTGGGATACTACGCTCGCGCCCGCAATCTCCACAAAGCCGCTGGGGCAGTCGTTCGCCAACACGGGGGCATCTTTCCCCAACAACTAGACGACGTTCTCGCCTTGCCGGGAATCGGGCGCAGTACCGCCGGAGGCATTCTCAGTGCGGCTTTTAACCAACCCGTTTCCATCCTCGACGGCAACGTCAAGCGCGTGTTATCCCGACTGATAGCCCTCAGCGTTCCCCCGGCTAAAGCTCTACCGCAACTCTGGCAGCTTTCGGATACCCTCCTCGATCGCGAAAATCCCCGCGATTTCAACCAAGCGTTGATGGATTTGGGGGCGACGCTGTGTACGCCCAAAAACCCCGGTTGTCTGCTGTGTCCGTGGAGAACGTCCTGCAAGGCTTACAATTTGGAAAAACAGTCGGAAATTCCCATGCGCGAAACTCGTTTTCCGTTACCTCACAAACACATTGGCGTTGCCGTGATTTGGAACGATCGCCAGCAACTTTTAATCGATCGCCGTCTGGATTCGGGACTCCTGGGGGGATTGTGGGAGTTTCCCGGCGGCAAAATCGAACCGGGAGAGACGATCGAAGCTTGCATTGCCCGCGAAATTCAGGAAGAATTGGGGATCGAGGTCGAAGTCGGGGAACGCCTGATTACGGTCGAACACGCCTACACCCACTTCCGCGTCACCCTCAACGTCCACCACTGCCGCCACCTGCACGGAGAACCCCAGGCGATCGAATGTCAGGAAGTCCGCTGGGTGACCCTAGAGGAAATCGATCGCTTTCCCTTTCCCAAAGCCAACACCCTGATTATCGAAGCCTTGCGGGAATTTGCCAACGGTGAGCCAACATCCGCGCCTATCCGAAACGAATTGCGATGAAACCGATGTCGTCTCCATCCTCGATCGATCCTTGGAAGTACAAACCCTGGTGGTGTCAACCCTGGTCGATCGTCTTGACCGGAATGAGTTTAACCATCGGTAGCTGGCTGCTTTTTCACCGCGTGTGGTTGACGGTTTTGGTGGCAATTCCCGTTTTGGTGTGGATGGTGTTTTTCCTGGTGTTTTGGCCGCCGATGATGGCTCAGTATTTGGCACAACTTCAGGCGGAAGAGGACGATCGTTAGCGTTGGGGTTGGGGGTTGGTCATTGCTAGTTGCGCTTTCGCTGGTTTCTTTCTTCCCCGGCTTCCCCGGCTCAAGAAAGCTCACCTCCACCGGAAAATGTCCGATCCCGTACTAACGTATTCTTAGGCAATGGATTTCCCGTAAAATTAAGGAAAAGACGAAGTTACAAAGCTTAATAACTATGAGTATCTTGACCGTGGCGAGTTGGAGTATCGGGATCTGGCTCGGTTTGATGACCCTGCTGTTCATCTTCCGCATCGTCCTGACTTGGTATCCCCAGGTGGAGTTAAATCGGTTTCCCTTCAGCGCGATCGCCATTCCCACCGAACCGTTCCTGTCTCCCACCCGCAAGCTGATTCCGCCCCTGGGTGGCGTCGATATTTCCCCGATTATCTGGGTGGGGATCGTCAGCTTGTTGCGAGAGGTGCTTTTAGGACAGCAAGGAATCTTGACGATGCTGATGCGGTAACCATCGACGATTTCGCCTTGGTTTAGAGCGATTGCAAAGCGAATACTCGCTCTGTATCGCTTCTTTCCATCTGACTTACTTGGGCTTCAAAAATTGTTCGACAAAGTTGGTGTAAACATCCCCGGCGATAAAATCGGGATGGTCGAGAATCTTCTGGTGGAAGCCGATAGTCGTGGGAACCCCGGTGATGGCGCATTCTCGCAGCGCCCGTTTCATCCGCGCGATCGCGCTAGGGCGATCGGGCGCCCAAATAATTAACTTCCCAATGAGAGAATCGTAGTAGGGGGGAATTTCGTAGTCGGTGTAGACGTGGGAGTCCATGCGCACGCCGATGCCGCCGGGGGGGAGATAGCCGCTAATCCGTCCGGGACGGGGGGCAAAATTGTGATCGGGATCTTCAGCATTGATCCGACACTCGATGGCGTGACCTTGAAGGTTGACCTCGTTTTGATTGAGCGGCAGCCGTTCCCCTTGCGCCATCCGAATTTGCAAACCGATCAAGTCCAACCCGCAAATCGCTTCGGTGACGGGATGTTCCACCTGAATTCGGGTATTCATTTCCATAAAGTAGAAATTCCCCGCACCATCGAGCAGAAACTCCACCGTTCCCGCCCCCACATAGTGAATCGCCTTGGCAACCCGCACCGCCGCATCTCCCATCCGTTTCCGGAGTTTGGGACTCAGTGCCGGACTGGGGGCTTCTTCCAGGAGTTTCTGGTGGCGGCGTTGGATCGAACAATCTCGTTCTCCCAGGTGGATGGCGTTGCCGTAGGCATCTGCCATAATCTGAAATTCGATGTGACGCGGGCGATCGATAAATTTTTCTAAATAGACCCCCCCGTTGCCAAATGCCGCTTCCGCTTCTCCTTGCGCCGATCGAAACAGTTGGGGTAGTTCTTCTTCCGCCCGCACCAAGCGCATCCCCCGTCCGCCCCCGCCTGCCGTGGCTTTCACCATCACCGGATAGCCGATTTGCCGCGCCAGTTCCAGGGCTTCTTCCTCCGAAGCGATTAAGCCTTTGCTTCCCGGTACGGTGGGGACGCCGATGCGCTGCATGGTTTCCCGCGCGTTGGACTTGTCCCCCATTTTCAACATGGCTTCCGGCGTCGGTCCGATGAAGGTAATTTGGTGGTCGGCGCACATTTCCGCGAATCGGGCGTTTTCGGCGAGGAAGCCGTAACCGGGATGAATGGCGGTGGCGTTGTGGGTGAGCGCTGCCGAAATGATGTTGGGAACGTTGAGATAGCTCTTGTTGCTGGGGGCGTCGCCGATGCACACCGCTTCGTCTGCCAACTGTACGTGGAGGGCGTGGCGATCGATCGTCGAGTGGACGGCAACGGTCGCAATCCCCATCTCCTCGCACGTCCGGAGAATTCGCAGGGCAATTTCTCCCCGATTGGCAATTAAAATTTTATCAAACTGCATGGTTTAGCCCGAACGGAAAACGAGCGGTCTCCCTCCCCGCGCGATCGCGAAAATTTGAGAATCTTACCCAAAGTGGTCGAAAGATGACCGCATCATGTTAAAATACTACCCTATAAGGTGAATACCTATGCTACGCGGATGTGGTGGAATGGTAGACACGCACGCTTGAGGGGCGTGTGGAGCAATCCATGCGAGTTCGAGTCTCGCCATCCGCATGACTTTTAACAATAGCGATTGCTACCGGCGATCGTCGCAAGGATCTCCGGGAAAATTTGCCACTAATAAAATTTGCCCGCTTGCCGTCCGAATCCATCCCCGCGCTTCTACTAACGGCGCGGGGGTTTCTGCCTCGGCATCCTCCGATGGTATCATCGGCAATTCGATATCTTCTAATAACTCGAGATTTTCCATCGGTTCGTAAGGACTCGGGGGCAACCCGCCGCGTCCGGTGGCGGTAAATTGGCTGCGTCCCGTTCCCAAACACCCTCGAGAAATCTCGTCGGCATCGACAATTTCTAGTTCGGCGGGTTCGTTGGCATCGACTTCAATTTTCCCCTCGACGCTGAGATTGCCCGCCGCGCTAATGGTACTGTCGGGGGAACGGAAGATGGCAACGCCAACCCCATCCAGGGGGCGGATATTGATGTTGCTGCCGCCTTGAGGATTGGCGGCATTGGTGCGGATGCCGCTGCGTTCTAACAAAACCAGGGTTTCGGCGTCGATGTCGATGTTGCCGTCGAAAGTGTCTTGAAACGTGCTACCTGCGGCGGAGATGGTGCTGTGGCGGCGCAGTTGCAAATTAGGCGATTTCAGGGCGATATCGCCGCCGCGACCCGCCTGGGAAGTGGCAGAGAGCGATCCTTGTCGATCGAGCAAAATCGACCCGGAGACGGTCAAATTTCCCGGTTCTCCGGTATCTAGACCGCGAACGCTGATTTCGCTGCCGTTGGTGACTTCCACGCGATCGATCGCGGAAATGGTAACATTCCCCGCATCTCCAACACTCTGGGATGCCGCACCTACCCGCGAGCGATCGTCCACTCGCAACCGATCGACTGCTAAGCTTAAATTGCCCCCCGTTCCCGTCGCCGCCACATCCCCAACGGGTTCCACTCGCGCCAGCAATCCGCTGGGAATCCCCGTTTCCAACCGTCCGACAACCGCCGCGTCATCCGCCGTTACTTGTAAATTTCCCCCATTTCCAGAGCTAAACGTCGATGTGACAATTTGCCCGCCGTCACGCACTTGCAGGCGATCGGTTTCGATGGTAATATCTCCAGCATTGCCCGCTCCGGTAGTTAAGGCGGAAATTTGACTGGGATTGTCGGTGTTGGGGATACCGCTGTCATCGCGAACGACGCCGAGGACTTCTACACTTTCGATCGATCGAATGGCGATATCGCCTGCATCCCCCACCCACAGGGAAGATGCCGAAATCCGCGCCCCCCCTTCAACCCGCAACCGTTGCGCTTCTACCGTTAAATTGTTGGCGTTTCCCGTTGCCCCCGGTTCCACTCGTGCCAGTAATCCACTGGGTTCGCTACCCTCGATCGATCGTCGGGATAAGGTAATATCTTCAGCAGAAACATTCACAATTCCCGCATCGCCGGATGCTAAGGTAGACGCAGTAACTTGACCGCCATCGGAGGCGAGTAGCGATTCCGTGGCGATGGCAATATACCCCGCATTTCCCGCCCCGGATGTAACGCTAGATAACTGACTCGGCAACACCTCCCCCGCCGGATTGCGTAACGGTTCCCCATTTTGAGTCCCCACGCCGGAAATCTCCACCCGTTGCGCCCGAACCGTCAAATTCCCCCCATCTGCCGGATTGGGAGTCAGGGAAGATACCGCCACCCGCGCCCCCTTTGCCACCGTTAGTTGGGGCGCTTCTACAGTCAAATTCCCCCCCGTTCCCGTAGCGTTTTCCCCTTCAATTCGCACTTGCAAAGCGCTAGGTTGTAAATTCGGCAATCGTCCGCGAATCGTCACCGCTGCCGATGCCGTTACCGTTAAATCGCCCCCCAATCCCGAACCGAGGGTATTGCTGCGAATTTGCGATCCGTCGAATAGGGAAATATTTCCACCTCGTACCCGAATTGTACCGCCACCGTTGCCACTAGCATCGACGATCGCCCCATTGGATAAGGTAATATTACTGAAAGGTTGTTCGGGGGAATACATTAGCGGAAAACCCACCTCGGCAGTTCCCATCTCTACAAATCCTTCCCCAACGCTGCCTAACTCGATACGCCCTCCCTCCGCCGTCAGGTTTCCCCCTTCTAAGCGGATTTCGCCACCCACTAACGCCAGCGTTTCCCCAGGATTCACTTGCAAACCCGTGGTTGTCGCATTGCCGAATATATCGCCAGATATGCGCGATCGATCGACAATTTCCCCCGGATTTTCGCCATATTGTAAACCGATCGGCACGTTAATCGACAGCAGGGGTGGAGTTTCTTCTAGTTCGATAGCGCTAAACGTCCCCTCCGCAAACGCGATTTCGTTGGCAGTACTGGCAAAAAACGAACCCCCCAAATTCAATTGCGCGTTCGGTCCGAAGACAATGCCACTGGGGTTGAGGAGAAACAAATTCGCCCCTCCGTTGGCGCGAATCAATCCGTCAATCTCCGAGATTTGCCCCCCCGTCACCCGCGTGAAGATATTGTCGATACTGCCTGCATTGTTGAAAAACGCTTCCCATCCCGTCGGTAGAGAAAACTCCGAAAAACTGTGAAATAAATGGCTTCCCGCTGTCGTTCCCCCATCGAGGGTGAAAGTATTTCCCTCAATTGTGACTTGGGAATTGACGGGTAAAGTGGCATCCGGCACAATTTGGGCAGAAACCGGGTGGGACTGTAAACTACCCGAGACCATTAAAGTTAAGCAGAGGAGACGATCAATCTTATAGGGTTCTGGAGAGTTCATAGTTACAGATCCCGTTCTGGTCTACCCGCACGATCGCGATCAAAGCGTTCGATCTCATCATATATACAATCGGGCAGTCTCCGCATCCGCATAAAATTTGAGTTGCTGTCCGGTAATGGGAGATGTGAAGAGGGGGAGACTGCAAAATTCAAAATTCAAGATCTTTCCTACGATTCACCCAATGGTGCGTTTCGTCCCTCAACGCACCCTACCAATCTTACCCAATGGTGCGTTTCGTCCCTCAACGCACCCTACCAATCCCAAACCCTAAATAACCCATGAACCCAATCGATTTAGCTTTCACTTCCGCCGTCGAACAAGCACAACTGATTCGGTCTAAAACCGTTTCTCCTTTAGAATTGACGGAACTGTACTTGGAACGGATCGATCGATTGGACAATACCCTGGGAAGTTATTTTACCGTAACTGCCGAGCGGGCGATCGCCGATGCCACCGCCAAAACCGAACAACTCGCCCACACCGCCAACCCCGACGAGTTACCCCCCTTCTTCGGCGTTCCCATTTCCATCAAAGACCTCAACGCGGTGAAAGATGTCCCTTGGAGTCTCGGCGTTGCTGCCTTGCGCCAACAAATTGCCGACTTCGATACCGGAGTCGTCAGTCGCATCAAACAAGCAGGTTTCGTCATTCTCGGCAAAACCGCCACTTCCCAACTCGGTTCCCTGCCCTACACCGAACCCCCCGGATTTCCCCCTGCCCGCAATCCCTGGAATCTCGACTACACCCCTGGCGGTTCTAGCGGGGGTGCAGCGGCAGCAGTGGCGGCGGGATTATGTGCTGTTGCCCACGGTTCCGACGGCGGCGGTTCGGTTCGCGGACCCGCTGCCTGTTGCGGCATAGTCGGCATCAAACCCTCGCGGGGTCGGATTTCTAGCGCCCCGATGGGGGAACGGTTGATGGGATTTGCCACCAGCGGACCGCTGGCGCGAACCGTTGCCGATGCGGCGGCATTGTTGGATGTGATGTCGGGTTACATCCCCGGAGATCCTTATTGGTTGCCCGATCCAAATCCTTCTTTTTTATCAGCTTCGCGTCAATCTTCCGGTACGTTGCGGATTGGTTTTGTCACGGAATTTGACGCATTTGGCAAACCCGAACCCGCTTGGGAAAACGCGGTTTTAGAGACGGCGAAACGGTTGGAACAGTTGGGGCATATCGTCGAAGCGCGATCGATCCCAATTCGCGATTTAATCGACCCTTTTACGGTCATTTGGAAATCTAGCGTTACCTCAACGGGAATCCCGTTAGAACTCCTCGATCCCATCAACCGTTGGAATGCAGAAAATGCGGTTCCCGTCGGGACTTTCATCCAAGCCCACACTCAAGTTCACATCATCGCCCGCCGGATTATTTCCAGTTTTCAAGATCTCGATGTTTTGCTGCTGCCCACTTATATGCACGCTCCGCTTAAAATTGGAGCATGGGCAGATTTATCCCCGGAAGAAACCCTCGATAAAGTCATTCGCTGGATCTACCCTTGTCCGCCGTTTAATGCCTCGGGACAACCCGCGATCGCCCTTCCGGTTGGTTTCGATAAAAATGGGCTACCTTTGAGCGTGCAATTGGTGGGAAAACCTGCCACTGAATCGATATTAATTCGCTTAGCCGCACAATTAGAAATCGATCGACCCTGGAGCGGCGATCGTCCGGGATTTGCGATATCATAATCTCGATCGGCTGGGACATAACATCACATTGTCAGACGCGATCTCACGAAAAAATGATAAAATAAATAATATCGATTTACAAGAGTCACAATGGTTCAAACCACAGACTACCTTTACATTATTAAAGATAGTGAAATTTTAAATGGCGAGCCAATTATTGCGGGAACTCGGACGCCTGTTAGAGCGATTGTTGAAATATGGCGGATGGGTGTTGCTCCCGAGAAAATTCCGAAGAGAATGCCCCATTTGACGTTATCGCAAGTCTTTGCTGCTTTGACCTATTATAGCGATCGTCAAGCAAAAATTAACGATTACATCGAAAAAATAGAATTCCCAATGAATTAATCGATCCCTGGTTAAGAGATCGACGATAACCCAAGAATTCGCCATGAAGAATGTATTTACGATCGGACATTCCAATCATACGATCGACTCTTTTATTACCTTACTAAAAAAACATGAAATTACCGCACTAGCTGACGTGCGATCGCATCCTTACAGCCGTTATTTACCGCACTTCAACCAACGCGAATTAAAAGCATCATTAAAATTGAGCGGTATTGACTATGTATTCCTTGGTAAAGAACTCGGTGCTAGACCCGATAATTTATCGTGTTATGTGGGAGGTAAAGCCGTTTACGAGAAAATAGCGGCAACTGAAGCCTTTAAAGCCGGAATTCAGCGCATTTTCAAAGGTGCGAAAAACTATAAAATTGCGCTGATGTGTGCCGAACAAGATCCCTTAACCTGTCATCGATCGATCTTAGTTTGCCAACACTTACGCCACTTCGATCTCAATATTCATCATATCTTAAAAAATGGAGAGTTAGAATCTCACCAACATTTAGAAGAAAGGCTGTTAGCTAAAACCGGATTGACTGACGTTTCAGATTCTCAAAACTTACAGCAACTCTCTTTATTTTCAGTTCCCGAAACTACCCCTCGTCGATCTCGAGAAGAGTCTCTCACCCAAGCTTATCAAATTCAAGGAGATAAAATCGCTTATGTCGAAAAAGAAAGCCGCGATCGAGAATCAGCCGATTAATTTATTTACCATTGGCTTTACCCAAAAAAACGCTGAGTTTTTCTTTGAAACTCTCATCGCATCAGGGGTAAAACGAATTATCGATACTCGCCTGAATAATGTTTCTCAGTTGGCTGGATTTGCCAAACGAAACGACTTAGAATATTTCCTCAAAAAAATCGGCGATATCGAATACGTTCATCTCTTAGATTTAGCGCCAACCAAAGATATTCTAGATGCTTACAAAAAGCAGAAAGGAGATTGGGAAACTTACGAACAAAAGTTTTTAAAACTGATAGCCGATCGCCAAATCGAACAAACCGTTTCTCCCGAATTAATGGATGGAGGTTGTTTGCTTTGTAGCGAAGCTAAACCGCACTACTGTCACCGTCGCCTCGTGGCTGAATACCTCAATGGAAAATGGGGAAATGTGCGGATATGTCATCTGTAAGGCAAATCGTTTGTCTGGCAAATTCATGGAAGCGGAAAGAACGGTGTATTGCTGGAATCGATCTGAAAACGGGTCAATGGATTCGTCCGGTTTGTGACGATCTTTTTCCGGAAGATGGTCGAGTGCCGCAACACATTCGGCAAATTGATGACCAGGAACCCGAACTTCTCGATATTCTCGAAATTCCCCTCGCTGAAACTTGCCAAGCTTTTAAGTTTGAACGAGAAAATCTGACGATTTTACCCGGAAAATGGCGAAAAGTGGGTAAAGCCACCCCTGCCGATCTTTTCCAGTTTTGCGACAACTCAACTGAGATTCTTCATAACTCCTCAAAATTTGTCGAAATTTCCTATCTCAATTCTCTTCCCTTTCCCGAAAGACAAACTCTACAATTGGTACGGACGACTCGATTTTCCATCGAACCTCAATCGACTTCTCACGGTGGTTCTCTGTGGAGAGGGAGTTTTAAAACGGTCAACGGAAAAAGTTTACGGTATGTCAATATTACCGATCCGGTTTTCGCACACAAACTAGACTACGGTCATCCTTTACAACAGGATTACTTGTTGACTATCAGCTTGAGTTTACCTTGGCAACCGCCAGATTGGGAAGGCGAAGCACCCTGCTGGAAGTTAATCGCCGGAGTGATCGAACTCTCGAAAGATGAAGTTGCGATCGCCGAAATCGATCGGCAAATGCAACGAGTGGGATGGAATATCGATCGCGGAAGAAATTATCTGATACAAAACTTCCAAAAACGATCGCGCCGCCAACTGACTTCCGAAGAATTACAACAGTTTTTACAACACCTGCGATCGCTCCCCGCCTGCGAGGATGATATACCCTATTAACAGAACGCGATCGAGAAAATTATGAACGCTAAAAATATCGCCATCTCTCTCGGCATCTTCGCCATTGGCTTCATCCTCGCCGGAGACAAACTCACTTTTCTTCCTACCCCCGTTCGACAAGCCAGCATTCAAAGCCGAAATGCCATCGGCGGGATATTACCCGACTGGATCGCACCCACCGATCGCAATGCTACCCGAGAACAACAAATCCAAGAACTGGAAAGTAAATAGTTGTTAGTTGTTAGTTGTTAGTTGCTAATAACCAACCCCAAATGACCAATGACGAATGACAAATGACCAACCCCAAACCCCAAACCCCAAACTCCAAATAACCCATGACCACTTGGCAAATTGATTTTTACCGCCGTCCGTTAAAAGATGAAACCGATCGACCCTTGTGGGAATTGGTCATCTGCGATGAGGCGATCGATTGGATCTATACTGCCTTTTGTCCCCAATCCGAAGCGAATTCCGATTGGGTGGCACGGCAATTGCAAGCAGCGAACGCCAAACTTCCCGATCGCCTGCAACTGTTTCGTCCCGAGTGCCAAAGCCTGGTAGAAGCTGCCGCCAACCCGCTAAAAATCCCCGTAGAAGCCACGCGACGGACGATCGCCCTCAAAAAGGTCTTGCAAAAACGCGCCGCCGAATACCCCCAAATGAGCCAGTATACGGGGGAAGCCTACCAACCCATTTCCGTGTATCGACCCGCACCCGTTCCGGTTCCGGAGGAAATTTGGGGGGAAAGATGGCGGTTTGCCACCCTGACGGCAGGAAACCTAGAAGCTTTGACCGAAAAGCCAATTCCGGTGCGATCGATCCCCGAGGTTTTACTCCCGTTAAATTTAGGATTGGCTTCCAGGCAACCGATACCGGGAATCGCGATCGATGGGGGACGGCAATCCATGCGACTGGCACGGTGGTTGCAATCCATCGATCCGGTAGCGATCGATTATATTTCCGGCGATCCCGACGGTTTGATTTTAGAGGCGGGATTGGTCGATCGATGGGTGCTGGCAACCTTTGACGATCGCGATGTGGCGGCGGCAGCGAGATCGTATCAACAACGCCGATCCGAGTCGCAAGGCTTGCACTTTCTCCTGGTTCAGCCGGATGATTCTGGAATGACGTACAGCGGATTTTGGCTCTTACAACCCGCGTAAGCTGTCGCCAATGAAGAGGTTGGGGTAAGTTGGGGGATTTAAGCTGACGGCGGATAGCTCTCGTATTAACACACTCGCAAATCTTTAAAAACTGTCAAGTTGGGCGATCGGCGGTAACGGTATCGAGCGATCGGAGAATATCTAAACCTAACCTAAGTTTTTTGATGTTAGTTTCAATAGGATCGGAAAAATCACACCCAAGCAGACAAAAAACACTTGATATTTTAGATGAGATTGAGTCGATCTCGCCTTCAGAGAGGAGAAGATCGGGCAGTCGATATCAACCGCGAGTTAAAAGGGTCGCTCTCTGAAAACAAGCCCCAAGCTAGTCCACGAGGGCGATCGAACCTTGATGGAGTCCATCGTACACTCGGGCAATTCGACCTTGCTGAGTGCGGCTTAAGAATTTTTGAGACAAAATTGCCGACTCCAACATATTCCGATCGTTCGGGGTCAGTTGACCGCAAAACAAAATGCGATCGACCACCTTATCTAAAGAAACTGGAGATTGAACAGCTTGAACTTGCATCATTATTAAAGCTTACCCGACCAAAATGTAAACGTTTATTGTCTCATTCTTAAATATTTTGCAAATTGAATAAACGATCGCGATCGCTGCATTTATTGAGTGCGATCATTGACATTTTCATCGTTTTAAGATAAAAAACCGATTATTTTTTGACAATGCGGCTGACAATTAAGTAAAAATATTTAATCAATGTATAGATTCAGTAATCTATTCGTAATTAGACTGTTAAACTGAAGCATCGATCGGGCAAATTTGGCAGCCAAAACCTCAAGCGTTCCGAATTTCCCAGTACAATAGATCGTCGCACCTCGCCATCGTCTCTTTCCGGCGATCGAGGCTGGCTGTCGAGTCGCCGGGAAACTGGCGATCGACAGCAGAGAACTCCAGCAACAATCGACTGAACCAAAACGATGACGCAACCAACAATCGGCATTCTCGGCGGTAGCGGACTCTACAAAATGGACGCGCTGACCGATATCGAAGAAGTGCGCGTAGAAACCCCCTTCGGTTTCCCCTCCGATGCCATCATTCTCGGAACCTTGGACGGTACGCGGGTTGCCTTCTTAGCACGTCACGGTCGCGATCATCTCCTCCTGCCATCGGAACTCCCCTACCGAGCCAATATCTACGCCATGAAAAGCTTGGGAGTGCAATATCTGATCTCGGCATCGGCGGTGGGTTCGCTCAAGGAAGAAGCCAAACCCTTAGATATGGTGGTTCCCGACCAATTCATTGATCGCACCCACGAGCGAGTTTCCACCTTTTTCGGTCGCGGCATCGTCGCGCACATCACTTTCGGCGATCCCGTCTGTCCCCAACTCGCCAAAGTCCTCGCCGATGCAGCCGATAGCTTGCAACTGTCCGAAGTCACCCTCCATCGCGGCGGAACTTATGTCTGTATGGAAGGGCCCGCCTTTTCCACCAAAGCTGAATCGAATTTATATCGCAGTTGGGGAGCAACCGTTATCGGCATGACCAATTTAACCGAAGCCAAACTGGCGCGAGAAGCGGAAATTGCCTATGCCACCCTGGCGTTAGTCACCGATTACGATTGCTGGCACGAAGACCACGATAGCGTTACCGTGGAAATGGTGGTTGCCAACCTACACAAAAATGCCGCCAACGCGCAGAAAGTCATCCGCGAAACCGTGCGTCGCCTCAGCGAAAATCCCTTCGTTTCCGAAGCGCATTCGGCGTTGAAATACGCGATTTTAACTCCGTTGGAGAAAGTGCCAATGGAGGCGAAGGAGCATTTATCGCTAATTTTGCAAAAATACGATCGAGGCTAGTTTTAGGACTGACGCAACGCCTCCATCTGTAGGGTGTGAAGCGCGGAGCGTAACCCACCATCACCCCCATGATTAGCGGGGCTGCGTAAGTCCTATAGTTTGCCAAAAAGAGCGATCGTTCGCAAGAACGATCCGATCTCAACTGTGAGATCGAGAGTTTGCCACTGACTCGAGTTTGATCGGGTAAAGCGTATTCGATCGAACGGCTAACCGCTAGCGACTCATCGCTATAGTGTTCGTGTCCCTTGTCTTCTTGCCAGAATGCTCGCTCTGTTTTCTGCCGTTCTTCCTGTCGCCACGATCGTCGCCATCGGGATTTGGGCGGGTAAAACCCTCCATCTCCACCTCGATACCCTCTCCCGCCTGAGTTTGTACGTCCTCTTTCCCGTTCTGGTGGTCGATATTCTGTACCGCACGACCCTCAGTCTCGAGAATATGCTGGGACTGGCACTGGGAACGGCGATCGTTTATTTCCTATTGTGCGCGATCTCCTGGATAGTCGGAAAGCACAGCGGTTTATCCCCCGACGCTCGCAAAAGCTTCCTGGCAACTACCGCTTTCCCCAACGCCGGAAATATGGGACTTCCCGTCACCTTCTTCGCCTTGGGAGATGCCGGGTTAGAACGGGCGATCGTCTATCTGATCGTCTCCAGCATCGTCGTCAACACCACCGGTCCCGCCTTTTGTCGGGGGGGCGGATTTTGGTCGTCTACCCGTTTCGTTTTCAAGTTACCGTTAGTTTGGAGCATTCTCATCGGTTTGGCACTCCATTTTGCGCAGATCGAGCTACCGTTAAATTTAGACGAAAGTTTGCACCTCCTCGGTCAAGCCACAATTCCCATTGCGTTGCTCGTTCTGGGCTTGCAAATTGCCGCTCGCCGCTTGCAGCCAACTCCGTACGACGGTTACGCTAGTTTGATGCGCTTGTTCGGGGGAGCCGCCGTCGCCTACGCGATCGGGAAAATGTTAGGGTTAGCTCACTTGGATTTTCAAGTGTTAGTCTTGCAAAGTGCCATGCCAGCCGCTATCAGTTCGTTTCTCATGGTCAATGAATTTGGCGGCGACGCACCCCGAACGGCAAAAGTCGTCGTCTTATCTACACTCCTAGCATTTGCTTCCCTTCCGTTGGTTTTATGGATTTTGGGAGTCTAGCAACAGACAGATCGGTGAGGACAGGATCTGGGGAGAGGGGGTGATGGGGAGATATTGACTCCACACTGGGTACTGGGCATTGAGAACTCATCTGTCCTCACCACCGCTAGCAACTAACAACTAACAACTAACAACTAACAACTAACCCAATCATGAACATCTCCCTATTTCTCGTCTGTACGATCGCCGCCATTTGGATTCTCGTTTTGGCGATCGCCTCCGTCCAAAATGCAACTCTCGTTTCCCTGACCTTTTTATTCTGGGAATCAATTCGGATGCCCGTCGGCGTTCTCTTAGCCGCTAGTTTTGCCGTAGGACTTTTGGGTGGGACTTTGTATTTCGGCAAACGTTAGAGCCACCTGGAGATCGCAAACTCCGGATGCCCGACTCTACACTCTGTACAATGGAATTGTCCAAACACCGATATTCGTTCTCGGGCATGATTAAAAAAACATCGAAGAAGCAGAAAACCCATAAAACTGGGGAGGCGACCCCCACAGAAGTCACTCCTACCGCCCCAGAAGTGCCAGCCCCCGAACCGACTCCCCAAGACGACGCCGCCTCGGCGATCGCACCGACCCCACCCACGCCACCCAAGCCCGCCCTCGTGAGCTTAAAAAAAGCGGGCGATACTCCTAAGGAGTCGCTCCGCGATCGCCATGGTGAAGGTCGTTTCGCTCGCCCGTTCGATCGCCATTCCGACGATCGTCCCAGACGTCGTTCGCTCCCCGCTCCGAGCAAGCCTCCTGCCAAGTTCGACGAGTGTGGTCAATATAAAGCCGGAGACCCAATCGTCTTACCGTATAGCGGTCAAACCGTAGCGTTTACCTACTTTTATCAAGGTGCGAAGCCGGAAGACTGGTGGGGAGTGTTTGAAGGGGGTTGCGTGCGGATATCATCGCTGTCATCCGAGATGAAATCGAATTGAAATTCGAGGTTTCGAGAGCGAAGATCGAGGTCAAACAATGTGCCCTCGCGTCGCGATTTCTTCGGGAGTCTCGCGTTGGCTGGCGATCGCGACGAATTCGATCTGGAGATGGTTTCTCTGAGAAGACGATCGAACAGATCCGGATTTTAAAGGGATGTACCTCGAACGAGGAGATTTCCCCGACTTCAAGGTCGCGATCGAGCGGGAAAATTTCGAGAGGGGGTTTGGCAGTGAACGATCCGGCAGCCAATCGCTCATCGGTCGAGTGGGAGGGGTTTTCACGACTTGCTATCCTAGCTGTTAAAGGGGTCGAGTCGATCGGCGGACGAGAAAAGTTTAAAAGTTTAGAGAAATCACGGATGCGTTCTGTTTTTGGGCAGTGTAACCTAAAATCAGACACCCTACTCTCCCACATCCCAGCTCGCAGATTAACTGGATGACGGATCGCGCCAGTCTGCCCGAGGGATGCCAACGCAAGAGTGCGAACCCGATCCGCGCTCACACTGACGATGACTCATACTTTTGCAGCTCAGTTGCAGCATCCCGCTGAACCCACCCGAAATTCTAGAAAACCACCACGACTTATGCAGCCATCGGTCGATCCGGCTCAGGTGGGGCAACAGATTACCCAAATCCTGGTCAATAACCTCGAATCCGACACCCTCTTGTCTGAAATTGCAGGCGTTTTGACTCAGGCATTTGCCGCCGGAGGAACCTCCATTGCCATTCGGGAAGAACGGAAGTTTGCCATCCGTGCCGTGGCTTGGCATCCCCAGCACAGATCGGAAACCCATGCCAATCCGCCCCCTCTTTGGGACTGCCCCGCGTTCCGCCGCCAGCTCGCGCGCACTCGACCCTTGGCGATCGCCGACCTGAACCCAATTAAAATGAACGCGAAGGTGGCAGCGAGTTGCCGAGAGGCGAACGTTCGCTCGGTTTTAGCCATCGAAACGCGCTCTCAAGGGGAAATTTCCGGCGCGATCGCGGTGATGAAATCGCAGCCTTACGAGTGGACGGACGACGAGATAGCCGCTTTGCAAGCCGGAGCCGACCTCGTCGCCATCGCCATCGCCCAAGTGCGGCAAGCCACCTCGATTCGCATCCTGGAAAAACAGACGGGAACCTTTACCCACCAACAAGCGCTCCTCGCCCGATTGACCAAAGCCATCCTCAACTCCTTGGATTTAACAGAAGTCTTGCAAGAGGCGATCGAGGGCATCACCCAAACTCTGCAAGCCAGCCACGGGTTGGTACTGCTGTTCAAATATCCCGACGATCGGCGAGGGGACTGGCAACTCTCTCGATGGGGGATTTGGGATCGTCCCCACTTGGACGAAACGAGCCCACCCGTCGAGAATCCGGAGGCGATCGCACCTCAAATTCAAGTGACTGTCGTCGCCCAGTGGCGCCCAAACAAGACATTGACCGAAGACCAACGAGCCAATGCTCCAGGGAAGATCGAGAACCCGAACCAGTTCGATCAAGCCTTTAAGATGTCCGACTGCGCGTGGTGCCAGCAAGCCTACCGCTGGGCCCCCCAACCCCTGGCGATTGGCAATCGCCGCAAATGGCTCGACGCGCACCCGAAAACCGAGATCGCCCCGATTTTTCAATCGGAAGCCACCGCTGCCGCATTGCTGGTTCCCCTAACCCGTTCCAACGATCGCGCCAGCCATTCCCCCAAAATTTTGGGATTTTTGGTCTTGCAACACGATCGCCCTCGAGAGTGGGAAGCCGAGGAATTAAAATTGGTAGAACTCGTGGGGACGCAATTGGGAAATGCGCTGCTGCAAACGCGCATTTTGCATCAGGTTCACAGTTTAGTTGGCGATCGCACGGCACAGCTACAACGGAGTATGGACGTACAAGCCAAACTCTACGAACAAAGCCGCCGCCAGGTTCACCAACTGCGATCGCTCCACCAACAAACCAGCGAATTTTTAGCTGCCGTCAGCCACGAACTGAATACGCCGCTCACCAGCATGGGAGTGGCGATCGAAATGCTCCGCCAAGTGGGACTGACCCCCGAACGCCAAGCCACCTATCTCAATATCCTGGAACAAGAATGGCGGCGCGAAAAGAAATTGGTGGAAAATTTGCTGATGCTGCAACGGCTGGAAGCCAAAGAAACCGCACTACAAATGCAAGCGGTAGATTTACCCGCGTTGCTGCGCGAGTTGGGCGAGGCATTCGAGCAGAAGTGGGCGCACAAAAAATTAAAATTAGCCATCGACCTTCCCCGATCGGGGCTGAAGCTCAAAAGTGATGCCGAGAGCCTGAAGAATATTTTAGAAGAACTCCTGACCAATGCCGGGAAATATTCTCACCCCGGCACAACGGCAATCTTCCAAGTTATCGAGTGCGTGGAGGGCGACATTCCCCAAGTGGAAATCGCTCTCATTAACTTTGGCTCCGAGATTCCCCCTGAAGATTTGCCGCACATCTTCGATCCCTTTCGCCGCCGCCAGGGCGCAACCCAGGAAGCCATTCCGGGAACGGGTTTGGGCTTGGCATTGGTGCGGGGCTTAGTTCAACTGTTATACGGCGAGATCGGCGTTTCTTGCCAAATGTTAGACGACAAAAATACTAGCGAAATTCGGTTCACCCTCACCTTACCGCAAAATATCGAAAATCCGAGTTAAAAAGTCCGCCACGCCCTGCTGACAGAGAATGGCAGTTAATTCAGATGGGGATTCCGACCCCACCGTGCTGGGAAAGCCATCAAATTAGAAGTTGGGTGGGGGTCTTAAACCCTTGCTCTGGTTTAGCTCTCAGCAGAGGCGCTACGCGCCGTTCTTAGCTGACGGCTAAATCCTTTCTGCCCTCTGCCTTTCTTCATATATACTGGTATACTGAAAGATTTTCTGAGATAAATTCTCATCAATGACTCGTCAACTCCCACCTCCGGTTCTCAAAGTATTTAAGACGCTGGGCTGGCGCTTCCCGGGGAAAGGGAATCCCGCAATGCCCCAGACCGCCAAGCCTTCCCGGACATCGCCCCGATTCGACCTTTTCGACCCGTGGACGATTGCCGTTACAACGATCGCCCTCCTCGTCGCTGCCCCCGTTCTCTTCGTCCTGGCAAACCTGTTTGCCGATACGCGGGAAATTTGGTCGCACTTGGCTTCCACGGTGTTACCTCGCTATCTGATCAACTCCATCTGGCTGACCGTCGGCGTGAGTTTGGGGGTTTCGGTCATCGGCGTGGGGACGGCGTGGTTGGTGACGATGTGTCGCTTTTGGGGCGATCGCGTTTTCGAGTGGGCGTTGTTGTTACCCATGGCGGCGCCTGCCTATATTCTCGCTTATACGTACACCGATTTTTTAGATTTTTCCGGACCGGTGCAAACTGGATTGCGCTACCTCTTCGGTTGGGAATACGGCGATTACTGGTTTCCTAACATTCGATCGCTCTGGGGCGCCATTTTCCTGTTGGCACTGACGCTGTATCCCTACGTTTACCTGTTGGCGCGGGTGGCGTTCCTGGAACAGTCGGTGTGTACCCTCGAAGCCAGCCGAATTTTGGGCTGCAATCCCTGGCGCAGTTTTATCAAGGTGGCTTTGCCGTTGGCGCGTCCGGCAATTGTGGCGGGTTTGGCGCTGGCGCTGATGGAAACCCTCAACGACTTCGGCACGGTGCAGTATTTCGGCGTGGATACGTTTACGACGGGGATTTACCGGACGTGGTTCGGCATGGGAGAACGGGTGGCAGCCACCCAACTGGCGGCGATTCTCCTGTTATTCATTCTCGGGTTAATTTTACTGGAACGGCGATCGCGGCGACGGGCGGCATTCTATCATACCTCTACATCCTACCAAGACTTACCGCGCTACTCACTGGGTTTTGTCCGGGGATTGGGAGCTTGGCTGGCTTGTTTTCTCCCCGTAGGTTTGGGCTTTTTGCTCCCTGCCGGAGATTTGCTGGTGATGGCGATGTCCCATCTCGATCGCACCTTCGATCGCCAATTTTGGGAATTCGCCCGTCATAGCTTAACGGTCGCGGCAATTACAGCTATTATCGCCGTAGGAGTTTCGGCGATAATAGCTTACGGCGTTCGCTTGCATCCCCATCCCTGGATGCGTTTAGTGGCGCGAATTGCGGCGATGGGGTACGCCATTCCCGGTGCGGTGATTGCCGTGGGGATTATTATTCCCTTGGGAGGGTTCGACAATGCGATCGACAGTTGGATGCGATCGACCTTCGGCATCTCTACAGGGTTGCTGCTGAGCGGGACGATCTCCGCCCTCATTTTCGCCTATTTGGTGCGCTTTCTCGCCGTCGCTTTTGGTACCGTCGAATCTAGCTTGGGGAAAATCGAACCCAGTTTGGACGAAGCCGCGCGAAGTTTGGGTCACACTCCCACCCAAACCCTGCTGAACGTTCACGTTCCCATGATGTGGGGAGGAATGCTTACCGCCGCCATGATGGTCTTTGTGGATGTCATGAAAGAGTTACCCGCCACGTTGGTGATTCGTCCGTTTAACTTCGACACCCTCGCCGTTCGGGTTTACAATCTCGCCTCCGACGAACGATTGGCAGAAGCCTCGGGTTCGGCATTGGCGTTGGTGGTGGTGGGAATGTTACCGGCGATCGTTCTCAGTTGGCGAATCGCGCGATCGCGCAATTAGTGATCGTTCGAGAGTGGGAGTTCGACACTGCGGACAAAAATCCGACAAAATCCTAACAAAATACTTCTATTTCTTATTTCCCTTTCTCGTCAAAGACCGGAGTATTTTAAGTGGATGCAGTTCGCAATCGGGGCGATCGAAAGCGATGGGCTAAACTATTCGATAGTATCGAGAAGTTGGAAAGGTTTATGGTGCGACGAGACATTTTAGCGGAGATCTTTCGTCGTGCGATCCCCGTGCAGTTCCAGGAATGGCTGCGGAAGATGAAAGATTTAATAATCGGCACGCTGTGGGAGACGGCGGAAATGAAGGCGGTGTCGTGGTCGGTAAAGGCTTTTGAGTTGGAGGAATTAGGAAGATACGAAGAAGCGATTGCCTCCTATGACAAAGCTCTCGAATTCCAACCCGACGACCCCCACGCTTGGAACCGCCGAGGTGCTGTGCTGTGCGATTTCCTACGGCGATACGAAGAAGCCCTCGCCTCTTTTGACAAAGCTCTCGAAATCAAACCCAACTTCCACTACGCTTGGCACAACCGAGGTGTTGCGTTGGGGAATTTAGGCAGAACCGAAGAAGCGGTTGCCTCCTACGATAAAGCCCTCGGATTCCAACCCGATTACTCTGACGCTTGGTACAACCGAGGCTATGCGTTAGGGAAATTAGGAAGATACGAAGAAGCCGTTGCTTCTTATAACAAAGCCCTCAGATTCCAACCCGACGACCCTAAAGTTTGGTACAACCGAGGCTTAGCATTTTGGAATCTAGGAAGATACGAAGAAGCTGTTACCTCTTGGGATAAAGCTCTCGAATTTCAACCCGAATACTACCACGCTTGGTACTCCCGAGGTCTAACGTTGGCGAAATTAGGAAGATACGAAGAAGCCGTTGCTTCTTACGATAAAGCTCTCGAATTCCAACCCGACTACTCTGACGCTTGGTACTCCCGAGGTCTGGCATTAGAGGATTTAGAAAAAACTGAAGAAGCTGTTGCTTCATATGACGAAGCCATAGCCAGTTACGATCGCGCCTTAGCCATCAATCCCAACGATGCCAACGCCTGGTACAGCAAAGCCTGCCTCTACGCCTGGCAACAAAACCTCGACGCCGCCATCACCCACCTGCAAAGAGCGATCGATCTCGACCCCGAATACCGCAACCTGGCAAAAACCGACACCGACCTCGACGCCATCCGAGACTGCGATCGATTTTTGGATCTCTTGAGCGATCGATCGGACGAGAAAAGTACACAAAGCCACTCAAACTAATCCTACAGCGGCAAAAATTGAACTCGATTCTCTAGATATTCGGGTATCGGTGTAAATCTTGACTGACAAAAGGCACTGTAGAGAGTTCGCATACGCACGCCTTTTCCATTATGAATATAGTACCTTGTCAAGCGATCGAAAATCAAGGGGCGATCGCCCTCGCGCTCGTTATTAATTTTTGCAACAAATCCGCGCGAGCAACACCCCCGTCTTAAGATAATGACGTTTACGATTTGTTTGCCGATCGCCCTTGTCCTAAGTATTATGTCTTTTACCGATTCTCCCTCGCTTTCCTTACGCCATCGTCCCCGTCGCCTGCGCCGCAGCCCTGCCATTCGCCAAATGGTGCGGGAAACGCAGATTAGCACTAACGATTTGATTTATCCCATGTTCGTGATGGAAGGGGAAAATCAGAAAGTAGAAGTCGCGTCGATGCCGGGTTGCTACCGCTTTTCTCTAGATTTGCTGTTGCGAGAGATCGCCGATATCTACCAATTGGGGATTCAAGCGATCGCCCTGTTTCCCGTAGTTCCGGAAAGCAAAAAAGACGAATCCGGAACCGAAAGCTATAACCCCGAGGGTTTAGTCCAGCGCACCGTTGCCGCCATCAAACGAGACGTTCCCGATATTTTCGTCATCACCGATATCGCCCTCGACCCCTTCACCGACCACGGTCACGACGGCTTGCTGGGCGAAGACGGTTCCATCCTCAACGATCCCACCGTGGAAGTGTTGAAGAAAATGGCGGTCTCCCAAGCGGCAGCAGGTGCGGATATGGTTGCTCCTTCCGATATGATGGACGGTCGCATCGGCGCCATTCGCGAAGCTTTGGACGCAGCGGGTTACATCAATGTGGGCATTCTCGCCTACTCCGCCAAATACGCTTCGGCATACTACGGTCCCTTCCGCGATGCCCTCGATTCCGCCCCCAAATCCGGGGATAAAAAGACCTATCAAATGGACCCGGCAAATTCTCGCGAATCCATCAAGGAAGTATTGCTGGATATCGAAGAAGGGGCGGATATCGTCATGGTTAAACCCGCACTGCCTTATCTCGATATCATCCGCCAAGTTCGCGACGCGACGGACGTTCCCGTGGCTGCCTACAACGTTAGTGGGGAGTACGCCATGATTAAAGCGGCTGGGGAAAAGGGCTGGATCAACGAGAAGAAAGTGATTCTGGAAACCTTAACCAGCATCAAACGAGCTGGGGCGGATCTGATTTTGACCTACTTTGCCAAAGAAGTGGCGTTGATGTTGAAATAACGTCTGGGAGTGGGTAATGGGTAATGGGCGAAGTAACAACCCAATACTCATTACTCCTGTCCGTTAAAGGTTGACTGCCAAATCCTCAAAGAGGGCGGCGAGGATGGTGTTGGAAAAGAGGAAACCTTCGGGATCGCTCAAACGCACCGATCGCCTGGGAGAATCGGGATGGGGGGTGGCGATTTCTACCCATCCTTGCTGGGCGTAAGGCTGCAAACAGCGATCGATGCGATCGACGGTTGCCGTTCCCCAATCGCGGACGAGGCGATCACGATCTAACCCTTCTGCCAAGCGCAATCCCAACATCAAGGTTTCCAGTAATACTTCATTGGGGGGCGGTGGCGATCCGGGTTGTTTTCCCCCGGCAGCGATGTATTCTTCCAACCATTCGTAGTATTCCCAGGTTTTGCGGGGGCGGGTGACGCGGTATCCGTGGGTGTAGCTGGTGGCGCCCATGCCGAAGCCGTAGTAGGGACGATTTTCCCAATAGGTGAGGTTGTGGCGGCATGGGTAGCCCGGTTGGGCGTAGTTGCTGATTTCGTAGTGCTGGTATCCGGCAGTAGTGAGGGTTTGTTGGGCGAGGCGGTACATGGCGGCAGTGGTTTCGTCGGTGGGGAGGGGATGTTCGCCTGCTTGGTAGTAGCGATCGAAGGCGGTTCCGGTTTCCAGCGTCAGATCGTAAACTGATAGGTGGTGCGGTTGCAGGGCGATGGCTGTGTCTAGGGTGGCTTGCCAGCAATCGAGGGTAAGATGGGGCAAGCCGGAAATTAAATCGAGGCTGATGTTGGGAATTTCGGCGCGATGTAATAAGTCGATCGCCTCGTAGATGTCGGCAACGGAATGCGATCGCCCGCAAGCTTTGAGCAAATCGTCGGCAAAGGATTGCACCCCCAAACTCACTCGATTGACTCCAGCAGTGCGATAGCCCTGAATTTGAGCGAGATCGAAGGTTCCGGGATCGATTTCCATGGAAATTTCCGCCCCGGCAGCGATGCCGAATCGATGGTTGAGGGTTTGTAACAAGCGATCGAGTTGGGCAACCGAGAGTAAAGAAGGCGTCCCTCCGCCGAAGAAAATGGTTTGTAGCGGAATGTTAAAAGTGGGGGTTGCGGCAATTTCTTGGCAGAGGCGATCGACATACTTGACGATGGCGTTAGAGTTGCTGCCGTTGCGGCGATCTCCCACCACCGATACGGGAAAGTCGCAATAAAAACAGCGACGGCGACAAAAGGGGATGTGAAGGTAAGCAGCACGGGGAGCCGATGCCGCATTCACTGCCAAATGGAAGTCTGAAAACGCAGTTTGGGAAAGGGGATTTCGATCGTCCACAACGGATTGAGCGAATGGATGGATGGGATAAAGTTGTTACTAATTGTCAGGATAAACATCTCTCTTCCCGACGATCTTAACGCAATCTTCACGAATATGCTCGGTTGAAATTGAGAATGGATGAAGGGTTGGGATCGATCGTTCTGTCATTTTGACGAAGAGACTCCCTTGGGATAGGATAGTCGGTATAAGAATAAAACATCGAAAAAAATGTCTGAGCTAGCACCGTATCTATTGGCAATCTAAGTCAAATCTTTGGGCTATACTCCCGAATTGATGAAAATCGATAAGCCAAATTTATAGTTGTCTGAATTCAGTTTTGAAGGCGATCGACTCGAACTTAAAAGTCTTCTCAAAGACTTATCTTGCTCTTTCTAAAATCCTTCGACGATCGCCAATAATTTCTTACTTTAAAACTCACCCGTTGCTGGATAATTTTCAATTTCTAGAAGGAGTTGACTGTTCGCCCAATCTTAATCAAGCGTAGCTCGACTCGATGGGTCTCTTTAAGGGTGTTATTGACTTCCAGTTTTTACCAGTCATTTAAGAGTCGAGAACGATGGTCAAAGCGAGTGTGTTTGGGTGTCGGTTCCGATCTAACTGGGAGGAATGTTTGATCCTCTTATTTCACAATCAACGATGAGACGACGTAATTTTTTAGGGTATTCTTTCTTGTTTCTAGCGGGTTGCACGACGGCTGAAAAGCTGGGTTCATCTTCTAAAGTTACTATACCGCCAAAACTGAGCTTTGCTGTAACCGATGCTAAAGGACTGGAAGAATTGCAGCGCGATTACGAGCCATTTCGAGTTGTTTTAGAAGACGTTTTAGAAACGCAGATCGAGTTTTTTCCGGTTGATAACATTCTCGATGCTGCCCCAGCCATGCTAGATGGAACGTTGGATTTAGCATGGGCAGGTCCTTCGGAGTATGTGATTTTAAATTCTCGGGCGCGGGCAAAACCCATTGTAACCTTGAAACGTCCCGATTATTTTACCGTTATTTTCGTGCATCGCGATCGCGGAGTTCGATCGATCGCCGATTTAAAAGGAAAGACGATCGATATTTGGAAATTAGGAACGACAGCCTCTCATTTAGGTGCGGTCAAAATTCTCCTCGATGCTGACTTAAAAACTTCCAATTTGAAATTAGTTGCTTCCGAATCGCAAGACTTACAGCCCTTAAAAATCGGCGAAATTGACGCCATGGCACGACCGATGAGCCGATATCAATCGATGCTGCAAGAAGCGGAAACATCAGCCGATGAATATCCCATTTTAGCCCGAGGATCGTTACTTCCAGGGGATGTATTTGTAGCGAGTTACCAGCTTAATTCTGAAGTTGCTGAATTTATCAGTTCGCAAATTTTGGACAATCGAGATCGGCTCCTCGAAGCCATTCTTTCGTCCCCAGAGTTAGCCAATCGGTTTCGCGGATCGACTTGGGAAGTTGCTAACGATACCGATTACGATTTAGTCCGCGATGCCTATCGAGAGATCGGACAAGAATCAATTATTCAGTAAGGGTGAAGTCAATCTATCGCCATCGGGCATCATGAGTTATTCAATTCATTCTGTTAACCAGTATTTTATCGTGCTGCCTCTTCAAATTTCAAAACTTTTGATTCAGCGCGTTCGATCGAAAATTACCAATTTAAGAATTGCCAAAAAAATTGGTTATGGATATGCGCTATCCATCGGCATTGCCGTCGCGGGGACGACAACCGGACTGGTGCTGGGAAATTACTACCAAAAACAAGCGCAAAATCGAGTTGAAGTTGCCGATCGCAAACAAGAGATTTTGAGGGAAATTGATCGATCCGTACTTCAAGTTCGATCGCATCCCCAAGCTTTATTTTTAGCGATCGAAGATTCGATTTTGTTTGAGTATGAAATTAGTAAATTTAATCGAGATATCATTCACACTAAAAGCTCATTTTTGAAATTACAAAAGTTTGTTGAAAATCATCCAGAAGTTATAAAAAATTCAGATATCGATCTTGATCGACTGAAAAATTTTGTCTCCGGTTACTACGAACAAATCGAGCATTACAGTCGTTTCACGAACGAGTTATGGCAATTATTGCAGTCAACGAGTTTTGAGTTGAGGAATAAAGAAAGTACCGAGCAGATTCTCATTTCTGCAATTCGAGGTCAAGAGGCAAAACAGATTAAGATTGAGTTTGAAAAACTTTCAGAAGATCTGGCTTTGTTACAACAAGAAGCCGAGCAACAAGAAGATGACGCCGAACAACAACTACTCTCTGCAAACTTGCTGCGTTTGCAAATCGTCATCGGTAGCACGATTTTATCCACGACCATTGCCATCCTGCTTGCAGCAATTACCAGTCACGCCATTGCTCAACCGGTTCGAGAGCTAACAGCAATTGCCTCTCGATCACTTCAAGACTCGAATTTCGATCTCAAAGTCAACGTGACTAGCTCCGACGAAATCGGAACTCTCGGTCGAGCTTTTAACCAACTGATAGACTTCGTTAGTCAATTATTACAACAGCAACAAAAAGCTAATCAAGAGTTAGAATATAAAGTAGTAGAAAGAACTCGAGAATTAAGCCAAAAGAACGAACGCCTGAAAGACTTAATCGAAGAACTCAATCGCACTCAAGCACAAATGATACACAGCGAAAAAATGTCGAGTTTGGGACAAATGGTGGCGGGAATCGCCCATGAAATTAATAATCCCGTTAATTTTATTCACGGAAATTTAGAACCTGTAGAAAACTACATTGATGATTTTTTACGGTTGATGGAAGCGTACCAGCAGTATTATCCCCATCCACCAGCAGCATTACAAGCCGAAATTGACGAGATCGATCCCAGTTTTCTCGCCGAAGACCTTCAGAAAATTTTGCACTCGATGAGAGTAGGAACGAATCGCATTCGGGAAATCGTTCTCTCTTTGCGGAACTTCTCTCGCCTCGACGAAGCCGATTTAAAAACCGTCGATGTACATGAAGGAATTGAGAGTACTTTACTGATTTTGCAGCATCGACTGAAGTCAACCTCCAATCGTCCGGAAATTTCCGTTATTAAAGAATACAGCCAATTGCCGTCGATCGAATGTTATCCGGGTCAACTCAATCAAGTTTTTATGAATTTACTGGCGAATGCCATCGATGCGTTAGAAGAAGCCAATCAAAAGCGATCCCCAGAAGAAATAACAGCCAATCCCAATACCATTTGGATTCGTACTAAAGCGATCGATAAAGAGCGGATTGCGATCGCCATTTCCGATAATGGTTTGGGAGTTCCAGAATCCGCACGATCGAAATTATTCGATCCCTTTTTTACCACCAAACCCGTCGGCAGAGGAACGGGTTTGGGATTGTCGATTAGCTATCAAATTGTCGTCAAAACTCACGGCGGAAACCTAGGTTGCTACTCGATTCCAGGAGGAGGTACGACCTTTGAAATTGAAATTCCCACTCGCCAATCGGTCGATCGAACTGAAATTTAACTATACGCTCCCTTCGGCAAAAATCCCAAGTACTTATTACTTATTACTTATTACTTAATTATCCATGTTCCAAGATACCCGCCGCCGCCTTGCCATTTGGTATACTGCCGTTACTGCCGTTCTGTTGTTATTTTTTGCGATCGCTGTGTATGGATACGTTCGTAATACCCTGATCGATCGGGTGGACGATACCTTGCATCACGTCGTCGAAGTGGTGGAACGCTCGCTGGTGATCGAACCCTTAGATGAGCCATCGTCACAGCCATTTCGAGTCAATTGGGAAGCCAGTTTTCACAATAATGCGGCTAACTTGCAGGAGGATGGCTATGCGATCGCCGATCGCATCGAACTCGAATGGTTTAGTCCCACGGGGGAGTTACTGTGGTCTACCTTGACAGAACCCATCGAGGTTCCCCTCACTTTTAACCGCCACGGTGAGACTGTATATCCATCAAGTTCTAATTTAAATGATTTAAATTCAACCACGGCGCTGAGGCAAGTGACCCATCGGGTGGAAATCGACGCGCCTGGAGAGACGCGACGCGAACGCCAAGTCCTGGGATATTTGCGCGTCAGCCATCCCTGGTTCGAGGTCACAGTTCCCAGTCGGCAGTTAATTTGGGATCTAGGTTGGGGAACGAGTTGGATGTTGGTCTCCGTAGCGGCAAGCGGGTGGTGGCTGGCGGGGAAAGCCATGGAACCCGTGGGAGAGTCGTACCAACGCCTCAAACAGTTCACGGCTGATGCGTCTCACGAATTACGCAGTCCGATAGCTCTGATTCAAACCAACGTTCAAGCTGCCCTCGACGATCCCGAGTTAGCCTCACAGCCGTATCGATCGCAGCTTCAGACGATCGAACGCTTGACCCGGCGGTTGGGACGGTTGGTGGACGATTTGCTCTTTTTGGCACGGCAGGATAGCGGCATCGCCTCGCCGCCGCAGCAGTTAGTCTTATTAGATGCGTTACTGATTGACCTCATCGACGAATTTCAAACCTTTGCCGCAGAAAATCGGATCGCTCTTTCCTTAGATATTGCCGAAATCGATCCGGCGGATGAGGCGGATGCGTTTGCGATGTACGGCGATGGAGATCGGTTGATGCGGTTGTTTGCGAACTTGGTGGAAAATGCGATCGCCTATACTCCCCCCGGCGGTTGCATAGAGGTTTACTTACAACATCGTCCGGCTTCCGGTCGCCATTTACCCAGCTTGGAAGTAACGGTAAAAGATACCGGAATTGGCATTCCTCCCGAGGCAATTCCCAAAGTGTTCGATCGCTTTTATCGCGTCGATCCCGCACGAACTCATGCTTCGAGAAAGGCATCCGGAACGGGTTTGGGATTGGCGATCGTTCGAGCCATTGCCACCGCTCACAACGGTCGCATTCACATCACCAGCGAAGTCGATCGGGGGACGACGATTACGGTCATTTTACCTCAAGATTTGGGCGATCGTTAGGGTTTGGGATTTGTAGGGGAGAAGCATTTGCCCAGAAAGATAACGCTAAAACCGAAATTTGCCCGATTTCATCCCATTTTATTGAGAATGGAGTCATTTATAGAACGGATTGACGGGGTTTTTGGCGCGTGGTATTCTAAGTTTGAGGCGCAGCTATGACTACTTATTGTACATTAATCAAAAAAAAGGGTAGGGTGTGTTGAGGAACGAAACGCACCCTGGGTGAAAATAGCTAAGCCAAAATCGTATACCGAGAATTAATCGGGGGCACGGTACCCGCATCGGCAAGCGCTTGGTAGACCATCGCCGCCACTTCTGCGCGGGTGGCATCTTTGAGGGGATTGAGGCGATCGCGGCTGGGATAATTCACCACGATCGCCCGTTGGGTTGCCGTTGCCAACTGACCTCGCGCCCACAGCGGTACATCACCTAAGTCAGTAAATCGAGCTAACACCGCACTCGAACCCCCAGACAAATCCAAGCCGCTCACTAAGGAGACGATAACTTGCAACCGTTGGATGTTGGTATTGGGGGCGAAGGTATCGGGAGAAATGCCCGAAAGGAACTCCCCTTGATAGGCTTGGCGAATGGCATCGTAACCCCAGAAGGTTTCGGGAACGTCGGTAAAGCGAACGGGCGATCGCTTTACCGGGGGATCGAACGCCTTAGCAATCAAAGCCGCATACTGCGCGCGAGTCATGGTAATGTCAGGGCGGAAAGTATCGTCCTGAAAACCGCCGATAAAGCCTTTAGATGCCAAACCCAGGATAAAGTCCTTCGCCCAGTGGTTCTGCACGTCGGTAAATAGCGAGGGGGCGAGTGTGGGGGGAACGACGATATAGGGAGAAGCGATCGCTGTGGCTTCCCCTCGCGCGACTAAAGCTTGGTAAATGAAGGCAGCAACCTCGGCACGAGTCACCTCCCGCATGGGATTGAGGCGATCGAGTTGGGGATAGTTAACCACCATTTGCTGTTGGGTGGCAGCGCCAACGGCATTGGTGGCATAGGGGGGAATTTGCGCCCGATCGGCGTATAATGCTAGCATTTCGTCGGGAAATCCGCCGGACAACCCCAATCCGCTGACCAGGGACAAGATCGCTTGAATGCGGGTCAAATTCTGGGCGGGACGGAACGAGCCATCGGGGAATCCGGAAATAAAGCCCATGCGACTGGCTTTGACGATGGCGTTGTAGCCCCAAAAGGTGCTGGGAACGTCGTAAAAGTTTCGCGCTTCCTGTTTGAAGGGGAAATTAAACGCTTTGGCGACGATCGCCGCATATTCAGCGCGGGTAATTCGAGCTTCGGGACGGAAGGTGCGATCGGCAAATCCGCTGATAAACCCTTTATCCACCAAGCCTTGAATGAAGGTTTGCGCCCAGTGTCCTTTAATATCGGTGAGTTCGGTGGGTGCGGGAGAGGGGGTGGGTGCGGGTGCGGGTGCTGGAGTTGGCGTGGGAGTTGGTGTGGGAGTTGGCGTTGGTGTGGGGATTGGCGTCGGCGACTCGTTAGCCACCAACTCGATACTGCCCTTCACCTTCGTGGGATTGATTTGATTTCCGGCAGAGGTCACGCTTTTGGTCGTAGCATTCTGCACGTCGTACTGACCGTTTTCCCGAAAAATGTTGCCGCCGGGATCTTGGGGACTACCGAGATCCACTTGGGAATTGCCGATGAGAACCAAGCCATCTTGGAGGTTTTTCTCGATCGTATTGTTGCGCAGAACCGGGAAAGAATCGTTGGCGAGGATAATTCCCGTCCGATTTTGAGCGAGGGTATTTCCGGCAATCAGCGGCGATGCCGAATCTCCCACGGCAATTCCGGTTCCCGTATCTTGGCACAAATTGCCCCGAATTTCCCCTTTTGCCGTCTTGACGATCCAAATGCCGTAAGACGCATTTTGCTGGCAGACATTGTGACTGACGATCGGTTTGGCATTTCCGGTGACGCGAACCCCTTCTCGCTTGCAATTTTTCAAGGTACAGTTCGATACCGTAGGATTGGTCGATTCGATCCACACCCCCGTTCCCCGAACCGCCGGATTGGTGACGGTGACGCCTCGCAGTTGCGCGTCGTTTGCCATCAACAGCGTCACTTGCTGCTTGCCATCGCTGGTAATGGTTTCGCCGCTCCCTTCGATGGAGATGCCGCCGCCTTTTGCCGTTTCGTTCCCGGTGACGGTGACGCCTGCCGGGATGGAGAGGGGAAAGGTTTCTCCGCTTGCCGCGTTGTAGGTTCCCGAAGACAGAGAAATCGTAGTTCCGGCACTAGCTTGACTGAGTGCGTGGGTGAGGGTTTTCCAGGGAGCAGATGCCGTACCGGGGTTAGCGTTGTTGCCAGTGGCGGGGTTGACAGAGAAGGCGGACATACACGGAAACTCCCGAAATTAAACTCGCAAAACTTGGGGGCGCAAAGCGATCGTCGCCATGTCTATCCTAGCGCTTACCGCCAGTTTCGGGGCGATGGAGATCGATCGCCCCGAAAACGGGAAATCCGTTCTGCCAACTGTCATCAAACTTCATGCCGCCAAAACTCGCGATCGATCTCACCCCGGTTTTTAACTGAGAACAGTTGCAACTATGACCCGAATGGAGTCATTAAGGAAACGAGTTTACAGCGTTTCAGCGATCTGCTAAAATAGCTGAGGGGCGTAGCTATGGACACTTATCGTACATCAATCAAATAGATCGAACGCTTACTGACCCAAAAAACCAAATTTTTGAGAGGCGTTCGAGCTTCCGCCAAAAACTCTCCTTCTGCCTTTCTAATGACACCCAACGTGCTGTAAAATTTGCAAAGGACGATACGTTTTCAATCGCTCCATTTGCTGCGAATCTCGAACCAATAACGCCCCGGCAAATCCCAGAGAATTAATGGAAATCGCCTCGAAACTTTCTTGCGATCGCGGCACGATTAGCATCCATTGCCGCGTGGCTAATAAATTATACGCTCCGGTTTGGCGGTTGCCGTTATTGGCGTCATATTGCAATCCTACAGCATCGAGGAGCGATCGATACAGCGCTAGAGTTTCTGCGGCGGCTTCAGAGGGCGATCGCGCCCAGTTGGGGTCGAGTTGGGCGATCGCGTGGACGAAGGGAAAACCGGGAACTGTCCCCAGTGTACCGCGAAACCGGGCGTCAGCGATCGCCGGATCGATGGGTAAATTCACCGCATCCGGAACCATTGGCAGGGGAACCAATTGCAAGTGTTTGTGGCGCTGACTGGCTCCGGCGGCGCTTCCTCCATTATAAAATACCAAGCCTTCAATTTCAGCTAAACCCACCCACATCGCCTCGAAATCGCGCAGCGTCAGCCAAGTTTCCTGTTCTTCAAACGCGCGAGTTACGATTAATAAGTGGTGGTCTACCACGTTGAATTTATTGAATAAAAATAAGTGAGTATCGGAAATATCGGCAACAAATAAATTTTCGTCATAGGGAAGAAAGGGGTTAACCTCTTTTCCCGAGGTTTCTTTAACTTTCTCTTGTTGTTTTTTGGCTTTTTGCTTGCGATCAAGATTGGCTAAAATTCTCACCAAAAAGCGAATGCCATCTTGTTCGACAAACTCGCAGTCAGTGGGAATCGATTGTAACGCTCCCGAGGCGATCGCCCAATTGCGGCGATCGAGAACGGTTTCCCACAGCGTTCCTGGTTCTAGTAGGAGTTGATGTTCGGCGAGAGAAGATGGCGATTCGTTCATACTGCGTTATCTATCCGGAGGCGGTATTGGGAAAGTTTTTCGTAAAAGGGAAGGCAAGCTTCACAGACGGGAATTAACGACGGGGGTAACTCGATCTTTAGCGTTTCTTTGGGAAAAACAAATCCGGTCGTTCGATTCACCTGGGAATACCAATTCGTCATCGGCAGTTCCCCCGTCCACAACCACGGAAATGGATTGTGCGATCGGTCTTCCATCCCCGATAACCCTACGTCCCAACTGAGCATGGTTTCCGAGAAAGGAATCCCCAACTCCAGACAAATTCGCTCTAAATACAATCTTGGATTCCGAACTAAGTCGTTAGCATCGACGACGAGAGGTGGCTTCCCTAAGAACGATTCGACTGTTTTGAAGATGTCGAACAGCGACTCGAAACCGATATCAGCTTCGGTCACTTGATCGCAGATTTTTTGATAGGAATGGATAATTTCTTGGGGATGTCTGATTAAAAAGAAATGACTTAAATATTTCAGCCACTCTCGCTCTTGGTTCGATCGAAAATGTTTGGAAATATGCTTTTGAAAGGAAAAAGATGCCCCATCCGGTAAGTCGCCAACGAGTAGAGAAATCGCGCGATCGTAATCCGTTTCTCGACTGGCGAGAACGGCTTCCCGTTGGGGATGGTCGAACCCGTTTTGAACCAAATAGGGAGCGTAGAGGGGTTCGTCGTAGACGATACCCCCCTCTAATTGTCCAAAAGACCGAGCGATTAACGTCGATCGACTTCTGGGACAACTCCACATGGCGATATGTTTGGGAGGACATGGGTTGGAAAAAGACATATTAAGCAGCTTAAGCTTACAAGAATGGCGCGTTTCGCTCTCGCTCAACACACCCTACAACTAGCCACTAGCAATTTAATCAATTTCATCTAAGAGTTCTTTAGCGCGTTCCCAACCTTCCTCATTTTCCTGTTGTTCGTACAGTTCGATCGCCCGTTTGAGAGCAGTAATGGCCTCATCGGTGCGTTCTCGTTCTTCCAGTGCTACGCCTAAATAATAGTGCGCGTCGGCATTTTCCGGTTCTTGTTCCGTCACGTCGCGGAATTGGACGATCGCCATCATCGTATCGCCACGGGATAATAGAATCCGACCGATCGCCGCTTTCACGCTGGGTAAATTCGGATCGATCCGTTCCGCTTGTTGGTAGTATTCCAGAGCGCCTTCGGTATCTTCGAGAGATTCCAAAATTTGACCGATTTGCACGCGCAACTCGGCATTATTGCGATCGAGGGTTGCGGCTTTTTTAAACGCTTCGAGAGCCTCGCTTTTCTTGCCCTGATTGAACAGAGCGACCCCCAAACTCAGTTGGATTTTTCCAGAATTGGGAGCGAGTTCCGCCGCTTTTTGCAGAGTAGAAACGGCTTCGTCATAGCGTTCCAAATAGATGAGAGTTGCCCCCATCGATTCGTAAACCTCTAAGTGATTCGGCTCGATTTCCACCACTTTCTGGAACGCTTGCAACGCTTCCTCATACTGTTCTTGGCGAAAGCGCACGACTCCCAACCCGAGATATGCATCAACGCGATCGTCATTGAGTTGAATGGCTTGCTGGTAGGCGGCGGCAGCTTCGTCGTACTGTTCCAAATTGGCAAAGGTAAAGCCCAGAGCGTAGTGAAACTCGCTATTTTCCGGTTCCATGTCTGCGGCTTGTTTGTAAGCATCGGCAGCCGCTTGGAAATTGCCTTGTCGAGCTTCTAGATAGCCGATCGCCGAAAAGATACGAGCGTTTTCGTCATCGAGGGTTTCGGCTTGCTGGTAAACTGCTAAAGCTTCGGCAAATTTGCCCTTATCCACCAAATCCCGACCTTCGAGCAACAAGTCGTTGAGTTCGGGGTCGGCATTGTTGTTTTGAGTGGAATTGAGATTGTTTTTTTGGGCAATTTCGGGCAGGATGGGAGCCGAAAATTCGATCGCCGCTTTCACAGTCGCGATCGTCGGTTTTGCGGGTGAAAATTCACCGCGAACTTCGCTCCCGTATGCCGGGGAAAGCGGTCGCAGAACAGCCGAAAATCCGGCAAGCAACAAAACACCAGTGAGGAATCGCGTTAACTTGTGCATATTGAAATTTATCTGTGAGAATGGCGATCGGGATCTAGATCTATAAGTTTTAGGAAATTTTAACCTTTCTAGACCAAATCGGGAAAGACTTCCCGCACATCCGGATGGACGAGCTTGCCTTGGTGAACGTTCAATCCTTTTGCCAGAGCGGGATCGGCGTCGAGGGCAGCCAATCCCTGATCGGCGAGTTTGAGAACGTAAGGCAGCGTACTGTTATTCAGCGCTTGGGTTGCCGTCCAGGGAACGGCTCCCGGCATATTCGGCACGCCGTAGTGCAGCACCCCTTCTTCCACATAGGTGGGTTGGCTGTGGGAGGTGGGACGCACCGTTTCCACGCACCCCCCCTGATCCACCGCCACATCGACGATAACCGCACCGGGACGCATTTGCCGCACCAGATCCCGCGACACCAAAATCGGCGCCTTGCGACCGGGAACCAACACCGCACCAACGAGCAAATCAGCATCGGCAACGGCAGTTTCGATCGACGCCGGACTGCTGTAGAGCAATTCCACGCGAGATCCGAACAGAGTTTCCAAATACGACAGACGATCAACATTGACCTCGAGAATTTGCACCCTGGCTCCCATTCCCACCGCCATCCGTGCCGCTTCCGTCCCCACAACCCCGCCGCCGAGAATCGTCACTTTCCCCGAGGGAACGCCGGGAACGCCGCCGAGGAGAACGCCGCGTCCCCCCGCTTGCCGTTCCAGGAATCGCGCCCCAAATTGCACCGAGAGGCGACCCGCAATAATACTCATCGGCGTCAGCAACGGGAGGCGATTATCGGCAAGTTGGACGGTTTCGTAAGCGATGGCACTGATATCGGTTGCCATTAAATATTCCGTTAGCGATCGATCGGCAGCTAAATGCAAATAGGTAAACAGCAATTGCCCCTTCTGCATCCGGGAATACTCCGCCGCTAAGGGCTCTTTCACTTTCACCACCAACTCCCGCTTCCAAGCAGATTCGGCATCGGGGACGATGGTCGCCCCCGCATTTTGGTAGTCGGTATCGGTGAATCCCGATCCCTCACCCGCACCCGTCTCGACGAAAACTTGATGTCCGCGATCGATCGACGCTCGCACGCTCAGGGGACTCAACCCCACTCGAAACTCGCGATCCTTGATTTCCTTGGGAACTCCGATTTCCATCGCTCTATTGCTCAACTTCCGTTACAACATATATAGCAGGAGTTTAGGAGGAAGAGAGTAAGGGAAGCAGGGGGAGAAGAAGTTTACCCATGACAAATGACCCATGACCATTACGGATCGAAGGCGAACCAGAATTGAGTTTTCAGGAAACCCGCCGCATTGGTGGTACTGGTGGAAGAGAGCGATCGCAAATGCCTGAAGAAGGGTTCGGCAGCAACTTCCAGGAAACGGACGATCGGCAGTTTCCGCTCAACAGTAGACTTACTCTGGTTCCAGTTGGCGTAAAAATAACCGTTATTCTTTCCGGGAAGGAGGCGGATTCCCGTGGCAAAATCGGGACTTTGGAGGATCGACCCGCGTTGGGGGGCGTTGAGGGCGCGATCGATCGCCTCCACGGAATTAGCGCAGATTTCGTAATCCTGTGCCGAACCGCAAACCCCCAACACTTCGGCAGCCAGTTGCAAGTCGGAGTCAGAGTCGGCAGCTTTCAGTTTCGTCCAGGCATAAATCGGTGCGTGTCCTTCTAAGGTAAACGTGCCGACGGCATAGCCGCGATCGGTGGCAATTTCGTCGAGGTGGTGAACGCCTTCTGCGGTGCGATCGCCGTGTTGGGCGACAAACACCCAATTCGATTCGCCGTCGTCGTCTCCGGGAAACATCGCCAGAGCATATTCCCCCGTCACCCAACTAAAAATATCTGCGGGGAACGAGATGCCCCATTGTTCTTCTAAGGGCTTCAAGATTTGAGTCAGGGTTCCCGCCAGCGGTTCGCCTTCTGCGGCAGCGATCTGCTGCCATAGCCCGTTTAAATCCGTTCCGGCAACAACCAACGCCCCCGTGTTGGGGACGTATTGCAAGGCATCCACCGGACGCGAGAGCGGCTCCAAGGTGGTGAGGGGATGTCCGTCTCCCAGCCATAGGGTATCGGCAAGCAGTCCCTGGCGGTTGGCAGATAGGGCAATGGCGAGAGGTTGGGGAGGCGTCGCCGGGGGGGTGGCGTTGGTCAGCCATGCTTGGAGTTGCGGTACATCCAGGACGGCAAAACCGAGGGGATTGGCGGGCAAACCATCGATCGCCTGTTGGTAAGCCACGGAGTTGGTCAAGTTCAGGTCGGCAGCTTGCACCCGGTTGATAGCGTCTCGCAATTCCCTGACGGAGTTGGCGAATAAAACAAACCGCTCGCCCACCACCGCACTCGCCCATCCCGGCGATTTGGCGTCGGCAAAGGGATTGAGTTCGATCGCCTTGGATGGGTGGCGGGGTTTGAAGAATTGACGCTGCGGCTGGCTGGAAATCAGTTTGACGCCTTTGTAGTCTTCAAAGATCAAGTCCGCTCCGGCGTTGGCGCGTTCTTGCCAAAAGACATCGAGAAATTCGCGGCTTTTTTGGGGATCGTTCACCGACAGCGCTACCAGATAGCCCGGTTGTCCGCCGTTGGCGCGATCGCGATCGACATCCAAGCTGGTGACGGCAACGGTGATTTCATCCCCCAACCACGGCTTGATGTCGCGATCGTAATTTAAGTCGGTTTCGGCAAGGAGGCTGCGTTTGATCCCCTCGAATTCGGCGCGGGATTTGCCCCGGTGTTTCCACGGCGTCCGCAGTTGGCGCAAGGCTTGCAGGCGATCGGGCTTGACCAGTAAGGAAATCGTGGCGGGCGCATTTTTGGGGACGAACATCGCCGCCGACGGTTCGGCAACTGCCCCGCCCCGGAACAGGGCGATGGGACTTTTCGCCCAGAACCAGTAGGCGCTCCCCACCACCACGAGGACGACGGCGAGGAAGGCGGCAATGGCTCCCGATGAGTACGATCGTGATTTCATAGCATCCTGACAACGGATAACCCAGTGTCATTATGCCATTGGTTACCGATCGGCGATCGTTTGAGGGTTGGCTGGGAAGAAATTGGCAACTCAAATCAAAGGCGATCAATTATAGAAAAATGTACGATAAGTATCCATGGCTACGCCACTGATACTAATTTACCACATCCCGAAACCCCTGTAAACTCGTTCCCCAATTGACTCTATTCTCATTTTTATTGACATTGATATCAGTAATTTAGGGGAAACGCACGAGTTTCCCGTTTGGGTGACAGAATTTTTCAGAGGGCGATCGGTCTATCCGTAAGAAGTCTAGATATCAGAAATTTTGATTTAATTCTTATACGTTGTATTGCAATAGGGGTGAGTTAACTGTGCATTTGCTAAAGTTCCCAAGCCTCCATCTGCTTTTCGCTTAATATGGTCGATCGAATTAAACCGATCGGGAAGATAGCCTCCACAAATTTTGCACTTCGGACAACCCCGTAAAGCTTCGCGGATAAAAGCCGCAGATTTCGTTTCTCGTGAAAACGTTTTACCCTGCGTCTCCGGTGTTTCTTTTTTAGTTGGAAGTTTTAAATTGCCAAATTTCTTTTTATTTTCGGCAATAATTTCCTTGGCAACATTTTTTCTTTCCACACCCAAAGAAAGTTTATCAATAATTGCAAGATAAAAGTCTCTGACTTTTTCTCGAGCCTCTAAAGCTCCTCCACTTCTAATCATTTGTGGTATTAGATCGTATTCCCAAATCACCCATTCAAAGTCTTTTCTGACTGAGATAAACTTAGAAAAAATCTTTTTCTCTTCCAGATAAAGCATCAAGCTGACAATGCCATAAAACGATCCGATTTTAGATCGACCTAAACGGGTATAAAAATAAACGATCGGATGTAACCCAAGGGAAGACGGATGACTGCTATTAATTCTTTGAGCAATTTTTAGACAACGAGTGAGAAATTTAATAGTTTGCTCTCCCGTTAAATCTTGGATTTCGTCCTCATCGTTACTGCTATTGACAACGTTGACAAAATCCAATATGAGAGCCAATTTGTCTGGTGGCGATAAATTCGCAACAATTGGAACGTCCAAAGTTTTAATAGGATTTGAGAGCTTAGGTTGAAAGATGAGTTCGTTAACTTCTTGAGCAATTTCTTCTATTTTATCTTGCTTGTTTTGAGAAAAATCAGACCAATACTTATGACCGCTGCCACTTCTCATAATGGCTCGAGCGGCAACACCATTAGGTGTTTTTCGAGCTTGAATCAGGCGAATTTCAGTTTCTCCTATAGGTGCTGCTTTTTGATTAATTTTAAAAAAGGAGTCTTCCGCTTTTCGTGCATCTCCCTCAACCCACTGAAGTGAAATTCCCGAGGCTCCTAAATTTCTGGCACGTTCGAGCATTTTAGGGTCGAACGAAGTTTGGTTTGAAGCTAAGCTCTGATAATCCTTGTAAGCACCTACTTTACTTTTAATGAACTTCCGAGTTTCCTTAGCTGCAACTTTTTGCTCTTCTGCAATGTCGCCATCAAAAAAATCTTTAGAGATTTTTCCATCTCCATAGTCGTCATTAATCCATGCGATAAGAGAGCTAAGCCTATGAGAACCATCTACCACAAAATAGTAGCTGCTAGAACTCCTCCAGAGAATAACGGCTGGAATGAGATCGCCATCCAAAAAACTTTCGATAAACTCGCAGATTTTGTCTGCATCCCATTCATTCGTTTCTCTTTGAAAATCAGGCTTCCGTAAAAAAGGGTAGAAAAAAGAGTTGGGTTCTAAATCTCGAATTCCAATCATCGGAATATTTCGCCCCATATTCCGATCGCGCTCTTCTTTAATTTCAAAAGCTTCTC